>DATCYI010000368.1:0-2510 GCA_036570385.1 Acidimicrobiales bacterium
CTGGTCGAGCTGGCCGGAGCGGGCGACCTCGTGGCGGAGCTGGCCGGCGCCCTCGAGAGCCTCGGCGAGGCGGTCGAGTCGAGCGCCGTGGCGGAGGACGATGCCGGCGCCGAGCGGCTCTGGCGCTTCCGCGAGGCCCACCCGGAGGCGGCCGCCGCGCTCGGACTGGTGCACAAGGCCGACGTCACCGTCCCCCTCTCGGCCATGAGCGCCTTCGTGGACGAGGTCGGTCCTGCTGTCGCCTCGGTGGCGCCTGGTGCCACGACCCTCGTGTACGGGCACCTGGGTGACGGCAACCTCCACGTCAACGTCGTGGGTCCGACCGCTGACGATCCGGGCGCTGTCGACGCGGTCCTCGGGCTCGTCCTGGCTCACGGGGGAAGCGTCAGCGCCGAGCACGGCATCGGCAGCGCCAAGCGGGATTGGCTGGAGCGCCAGCGCGGCCCCGTCGCGGTGAGCGCCATGCGGGCCATCAAGGCCGCGCTCGACCCCGACGGCGTCCTCAACCCCGGCGTCCTGCTCCCGTCGCGATGACCGCCCTGGCCAGATCGCGGGAGCTCGCGGGGTTCGTGGGGCTCGTGCGGCTGTTGGCGGTCGGTGTGCTGGTGGCGGCCGGCTGCGGCGGTGGTGACAGCGGAGCCTCGGCGGGGGAGCGCGCAGAGGATGACGGGGAGGTCGACGGGACGATCACGGTGCTCGGGGCGTCGTCGCTCACAGATGCTCTGGCGGAGGTGTCGGCTGCCTTCGAGGACCGACACCCTGGAGCGGACGTGGCCCTCTCGTTCGACGGCAGCCCGGGCCTGGTGGCCGCGGTGCTCGAGGGCGCTCCGGTCGACGTCCTGGTGCTCGCCGACACCCAGGGCGTGGATCGCCTCCGCGACGCCGAGCGCCTGGCGGGGGATCCGGTGAGCATCGCCACGAACCACATGGTGATCGCTGTGCCGCGGGGCAACCCTGACGGCATCGCCGGCCTGGCCGACGTGGGTGGCCAAGGTCGGCTCGCCATGTGCCGCGCCGAGGTGCCGTGCGGACGCTATGCCCGCGAGGTCTTCGCCGCCGCGGGCGTTGCCGTGCCGGATGCCGGCCTGGAGGGCAGCGTCCGGGCGGTGCTGGCCAAGGTGCAGCTCGGCGAGGCGGATGCGGGGATCGTGTACGCCACAGACGTGGCCGCGGCCGCCGACGTCGAGGCTGTGGAGATAGGTGCCCCCGGGGTGACGGCCACCTACCCTGCCGCCGTGATCGACGGGTCGAGCAACGCCGGTGCGGCCGCCGCCTACTTGGAGTTCCTGTCGTCGGCCGAGGCCGGGCGCATCCTCGAGTCCTTCGGGTTCGGTGCACCGTGAACCGCCCCCGCGCCGCCCACCTCGCGCTCGGCGTGGTCGGTGCCGCCACGCTGCTGGCGCTGGTGATCCTCCCGATCACCTCGTTGGTCGTGAGGGCACCGTGGTCCGACGCGCTCGACCTCCTCGGCGAGCCCGCCAACCGCACCGCCCTGCGGCTCTCACTGGTGGTGTCGCTCTGGTCGCTGGTCCTCTGCGTCGGGCTCGGGCTCCCGGTGGCCTGGTTGCTGGCGCGGGTGCCCTTCCCCGGTCGCCGGCTCGTCCGGGCGCTGGTGACGCTCCCCATGGTGGTGCCGCCCGTGGTCGGAGGCGTCGCCCTGCTCGTCGCCTTCGGGCGCCGCGGCCTCATCGGACGCTGGCTCGACCAGTGGTTCGACGTCCAGCTGCCGTACACCACCGCAGCAGCGGTGCTGGCGGCCACGTTCGTCAGCCTTCCGTTCTTCGTGGTCACCGTCGAAGCGGCCCTGCGGGGCCTCGATCCGCGGCACGAGGAGGCGGCGCGCACCCTCGGAGCGCGACCGGCCACCGTGCTGCGCCGGGTCACGCTCCCGTCGATCAAGGGCGCGCTCGCAGCGGGTGCCGCCCTGTCGTGGGCGCGCGCCCTCGGGGAGTTCGGTGCCACCATCACCTTCGCCGGCAGCTTCCAGGGCCGGACCGAGACGATGCCGCTCGCGATCAGCGCCGCGCTCGACTCCGACGTGCGCGTGGCCATGGTGCTCAGTCTGGCCCTCCTGGCGATCTCGGTCGCCGTGCTGGCCGGGCTGCGAGACCGCTGGCTCGGCACGTGACCGACCTGAGGATCACCGGGCAGGCCCGCGCCGGTTCGCTCAGCCTCGACGTCGACCTCACGGTGAAGGCCGGGGAGACCGTGGCCGTTCTCGGCCCCAACGGGGCCGGCAAGTCAACCCTCCTGCGGGTGCTGGCCGGGCTCCACCCCCTCCACGGCGGTGAGGTCGTGCTCGGAGGTCGCGTCCTGGAGGATCCAGGCCGGGGAGTCCGCGTCCCGCCCGAGCAGCGATCGATGGGCGTGGTGTTCCAAGACCTGCTCCTGTTCGACCACCTCGACGTCCTGGACAACGTCGCCTTCGGCCTGCGCTCAGCGGGAGCACCTCGCCGGGCCGCTCGTGCCGCGGCCGCCGACTGGCTGGGGCGGCTGGGGCTCGGGGACCG
>DATCYI010000369.1:0-13624 GCA_036570385.1 Acidimicrobiales bacterium
CTCCGACCGTCACGCAGGCGCGCCGGCAGCGGGGGGCTGGACGAGGGTCGTGATGACGGCGACGAGGTCTGCTTCCAGTCCCTCCCGATCCGCGTGGCCCGCGAGCCACGTCCCGACGGCGCCGACGATGGCCCCCTGAGCCATGCCCGCCACCGCCTTGGCCCGGCGCCGGTCCACCCCGAAGAACCGGTGCAGGACCTCCACCTCGAAGATCACGCCGGCCTGACCGGGATCGGCGACGGCCGCGATCGTCGAGCCGGGACGCGACAGCGCAGCGAGCACCGGCCCTCGAGCGTGGACCTCGTCGAGGTACACCCCGATCGCGAGGCGAGGCAGGTCGGCGTCCGGAGCCGCCGCACCAAGGGCCCTCCAGACCGCGACACCGAGCGCCTCGGTCTCACGCCGGTACAGCGCGGCGAGGACGGACTCGCTGTTGTCGAAGTGCTTGTACGGGAGCGCCTTCGAGACGCCGGCCTGTGCCGCGAGGCGCTCCATGCTCATCGCGGCGATCCCCTGGCCGACGATCACAGCGGCCGCGGCATCGAGCAGCTGCTGGCGACGGTCGTCACCTCGCATGCGCCGCCGAGGCGGCGACCCCGCGCCGTCGGCCGTGACGGCGTTCAAAGGCGGAGCAGGCTCCGGTAGTTGTCCTCGTAGAAGAGCTGGCGTGCGCCATCGTCGACGCCGTGCTCGTCGAAGGACCGCTCGAAGCGACCGATGGGGTCCTTCGTGCCCTCGGGATGGGGGTAGTCGCTCGAGAACAGGAAGATCTCCGGGCTCGAGATGGAGATCAGCTCCGCCACGTCCTCGCCGGGGAACGGCGTGACCCGCACCTGCCGACGGACGTACTCCGATGGCTTCATGGACAGCTCGCCGAGCATCGGCTCGGTGCGGGCGAAGCTCTTCGCCGCGTAGTCGAGCCGGCGCATCAGCGACGGCACCCACGACGCCCCCATCTCGATGACCCCGCAGCGCAGATCGGGGTGCCGTTCGAACACGCCATCGAGCACCATCGCGGTTAGGAACGTCTCGGCGGCGTGGTGCACCGATGGGAGGTCCTTGGCTCGCAGGTTCTCGCCGCCACCATGGAGGTCGACCGGACGCGGCCGCCCGTTGCGGTGCCACTTGCCCGAGATCTGCGATCGGCCGCCCCCGATGTGGAGGACGATCGGCAGTCCTGACTCGACTACCGCAGCCCACACCGGGTCGTTGTCGACATGCGCCGGCGAACGACCCGCCGACGGCGCGTGCGCCACCCAGAGCGCGCCACACCCGAGATCGACCGCCTCGGCGACCACGTCGAGGGAGCGCTCAGGGTCGTTCAAGGGCAGGAACCCCACCCCGACGAGCCGAGGGTCGTCACCGCAGAACGCCGCCATCATCCGGTTGTGGGCGCTCGCCCCTCCGTAGACGGCATCGAGATCGTCGGAGAACGCGAAGAGACCGAGGGAGAAGGTCGAGAAGACCAGCTGGGAGGTGAACCCGAGCAGGTCGAGAGCGCGGGATCGTTCGGCGGAGTCCATTGCGCCGAGGGCGAGCCACCCCTTGGCCGAAGCGATCACGTTCTCGGCGAGCTCTTCCGTTCGTCCTGGATCCTGGATCCGAGCTTCGCCCGCCGCGATCGCGCCCGCCGCGCCGGCGCCGCCCTTGTCGAGCAGGGAACTCAAGTCGGGCAGCAGGCCGCGGGTCTTCGTGTCCGCGTGGCTGCGGAGCCAGTCGATGCCCTCCATGAGGTGGCTGTCGGCATCGAAGACGGTGGGGCGATGTGCGTAGGCCAAGGTTCCTCCAGGAGCAGCGACCTGTGGTCGATCCCCAGAAGTTACGGTTAGTCACCTAGTTGCGCAAGGGCGCGCCAGGAGCAGCACCACTGCTGACGCGGAGCCGTGCTCACGCGAGGGGAACCTGGGCCTCCAATGGTCGGGTGGAGAGGATTTGAACCTCCGACCTCTGCGTCCCGAAGGCCAATCTGACGGATATCGGCGCCCGCCGACGGACGTTTGCGCAGGTCAGAGTGGTTAAGCCGTACCCCGGCGGACGCCGGCGAACCACCTCGTTTGTGCCCATGGTGTGCCCACGGACGCACCGCATGACGTTGTCCTCCGTGTGCAGACCCGAGGCCCTCACCGGGAGTGAAGCCGCACCTGCTCGATGCCTTCGGCGACGAGCTTTCGGGATTGGCGGGTCGATATCTCCAGCCCCTCCGCCAGCGCGGCGTAGGACCGAGGACGATCATCGATGAGGCCGAAGCGCAGCTGCAGCGCCTTCCGATGGAGCATCGGGAGATCCGCCAGAAGTTCAGCAAGTGCCTGTGCCTCCATGCGCTGCTCCACCCGTTCTTCGACGTTCTCCGCCGGGTCAAGTTGCAGGTCGCCGAGGCTCGTGACCCCATCTGGCAGGGTTAGGTCAAGGCTCACCGCCAGGTAGGCCCGCTCGAGGGGAACGAGATGGTGGGGGAGCTCGCCGTCATGCTCGCCGGCGGTGCGCAACGACGATCGCAGACCGTTCACGACGTCGATCGGCATGTGCAGTGCGGACGTGCCCTTGTCGATGGCGCGGCTGATGCCACTTCGGATGTACCGCGTCGCAAAGGTCGAGAAGCGAAAGCCGCGATCGGGATCGAACCTCTCGGCTGCGAGCAGCAATCCCTGGTTGCCGGCCTGGATCATGTCCGCCATGTCGACGAGCGTGTGGGTCGGGAAGCGGCGGGCGATGCTCACGACTAGGCGCAGGTTCGATTCGACCAGCACCGTCCTCGCGTCCCGGCCCGCCGCGACCTCCCGCATGTCGCTCTCGCTGACGGAGCCGCCGTCGATCCGCTGCTGCGCGCGACGACCTTGATGGATGAGTCGGCTTAGGCACTGCTCTTCGGGGGAGCTGAGCAGCGGACGCGCAGAGGCGCGCGGCACGATCGAGGCGACGTCGCTCACAACGGCAGCACCTCGATAGGGACTACGTCAGCTCGGTCAGCACTCGACGATGTTGACGGCGAGGCCACCGAGCGAGGTCTCCTTGTACTTCGTGTGCATATCGGCTCCTGTTTCCCGCATCGTCTTGATCACCTGGTCCAGCGATACGACGTGCGTGCCATCGCCCCGCAGGGCGATGCGGGCGGCCGTGATCGCCTTGACAGCACCGACGGCGTTGCGCTCGATGCAGGGAACTTGGACAAGCCCACCTACGGGATCGCACGTGAGCCCCAAGTTGTGCTCCATGCCGATCTCGGCAGCGTTCTCCACCTGCCGGATGGTTCCTCCCATCACAGCCGCCAGACCGGCGGCGGCCATCGAGCACGCTGCGCCGACCTCACCCTGGCACCCGACCTCAGCGCCCGAGATGGACGCGGACTCCTTGTAGATGATCCCGATAGCGCCCGCGGTGAGCAGGAACGACTGAACACCTTCGGTCGAAGCATCCGCGACGAATCGCCGGTAGTACTCCAGAACGGCTGGCACGATGCCGGCCGCGCCATTGGTGGGCGCGGTGACCACTCGACCACCGGCCGCGTTCTCCTCGTTGACGGCGATGGCAAACAGGCTCACCCAATCCAGGATCCGCAGTGGATCCTGGGGGTTGTGCACCTCCATCAGGTCCCGGTGCAGGCGCTGAGCACGGCGAGGAACCTTCAGGAAGCCGGGCAGGGTTCCTCGTGCTCTACATCCCCTGCTGATGCTCTGGTGCATGGCGTCTGCGATCGCCAGTAGAGCCTGGTTGGTTGCGGGCCGCTCGCGGAAGGCGTCCTCGTTGAAAGCAGCTAGCTCGCTGATCGTAAGGCCGGCGGCATCGCAGGCCGCTAGCAGCTCTGCGCCGCTCGCGTACGGGTGATGGGGCGATCCCTCGCGCGGGGCGATCGACAGGCCGGACTCGTCGACCACTGCACCGCCACCGATCGAATAGAGGTGGCGTTCGAGGAGCAGCCCGCCGCGCTCGTCCTTGAGCACGAAGCGCATCCCGTTCGAGTGCACCGGAAGCAGCTCGTCAGGCCGGTAAAGGACGTGATCGCCCTCTGAGAACGCCACCTCGTGATCACCGAGCAGCGTCACCACTCCGCGGTTCCGCACGTCCCGCAACATCGTCGAAGCCTGTGCCGAATCGATCTCGTGAGACCGAGCTCCGAGCAGCCCGAGGACGAGAGCCTCAGCTGTGCCGTGGCCTGCACCTGTCGCAGCGAGCGAACCGAAGAGCTCGACCTCTACCGACGCGACTTGGCGCAGCGAGCTGATCTGCGCGAACTCGACCATGACGTGTCGTGCTGCGCGCATCGGGCCGGTCGAATGCGAGCTGGAGGGACCGATCCCGATCGTGAAGAGATCGAAGATGCTCAGCGCCACTCGAACGCCGAGCTCATGGTTCGACCAGGGCTTCGTACTCCACCGCGCTGAGAAGCCCGGCCGGTTCACCGTCGAGGTCAACCTCGAAGAGCCAGCCGGCATCGTAGGGCTCCCGGTTCACGATTGCCGGGTCGTCGCTCAGGGCATCGTTCACCGCGACGACCACGCCATCGACGGGTGAAACGATGTCGCTGACGGACTTGGTCGACTCGATCTCGGCGCAGGCCTGGCCCGACGAAACCCGCTGACCCACCGCCGGCAGGTCGACGAAGACGATGTCTCCCAGCGCGTCGGCGGCGTACGCCGTGATACCGATCCGTGCGGTGGCGCCGCTAGCCACCCACTCGTGGTCCGGGCTGTAGCGGAGGTGGACAGGAGCTCTCATCGAGCACTCCCTGATGACCGGCTGCGCCACGGCGCCGAAGCCGTCGAGCTGGTGATGGTGTCCAACGGGGAGGTCCTTCCCGCGCCCGGTCGGGGCGCGATCTCGATGACCTCCCCCTCTGTCGCTGAGCCTGAGAGATTCACCGCTGCGCGCGGCTTGCCCCGTCGGCGGGGCCGAAGCCCGCTTTCCAGAGATGCCTCGCCCCGGCAGTGTCAGGTGCCTGAGAGATTGGTGGGGAGTCTTGCTCCGTCGGCGCCGGCTGCCAAGCAGCCGAGCTCTCCTGCCAGGGCGAATCGGCATGATCGCTTGGTTGTCGAAGGCACCGTACGAGCGCCGCGCTGGGGGGTCAACGGCCCCGCCTCACCGGTACGTGCCGGAATCATCGTGCTCAAGCACAAGGGGCTCTCTCGTAGGCTCACGGCATGCATCTGGTGGCCGCGCCCGACAAGTTTCGAGGTACATCGACGGCCTCGGATGCGGCCGCCGCGATGGCTCTGGCGGCCGAACAGCTCGGCTGGAGCTGCACACAGCTTCCGCTGGCTGACGGCGGCGAGGGGACCCTCGACGCCTTCGGCGGAGCGAACCGACGCGCAGTCGTGACCGGACCCAATGGGGTTCCCCTGAAGGCCGGGTGGCGCATGGGTGCAGACGTCGCGGTGATCGAGATGGCGTTGGCCAGCGGACTCGAGCTGGCCGGTGGAGCGCAACGCAACGACCCGATGCGGGCCACATCGCGTGGAACTGGCGAGCTGATCGCAGAGGCGGTGCGATCTGGCGCGCGGCGGATCATCGTGGGTGTTGGCGGATCAGCTTGCACCGACGGAGGTGCCGGCGCCGTTCAAGTGCTGACGGATCTGCCGCCGCTTGACGGATCCGTCGGGATCGAGGTGCTGGTGGCGGTCGACGTAACCACGCGCTTCGCTGACGCAGCGAAGCTCTTCGCGCCACAGAAGGGCGCTACCCCTGAGCAGTGCGCGCTCCTCGATCAGCGCCTCGACCGCCTGCTCCACGAGCACCGGCGCTTGCGGGGCATCGACATCGCCCCCGTCGAGGGCGGTGGTGCGGGTGGCGGGCTGGCCGGTGCCCTGGCCGCTCTCGGCGCACGCATCGGCTCTGGCTTCGATCTCATCGCTGACGAGCTACGTCTAGCGGACGCGATCGCGAAAGCCGATCTCGTCGTGACCGGGGAGGGCAAGCTCGATGAGAGCTCCTATCTAGGCAAGGTCGTAGGCGGCGTGCTCGTCAGGGCTGCGGCTGCGGATGTGGCGCCGGCGGCGGTGGTCGGCACGATCGCCACGGCACCTCGCTGTCCCACCATCGGACTCGTCGAGGAGCTGGGTGTGGATGCGGCGCTGTACGACACAGAGGCAGCGATCGCGTCCGCCACGAGGACGTTGCTGTCCGCCTATGAATCGCAGGCGCTCGTGGGTCCAGGGATCCAGTAGAGGACCTGATCGGTCAGGGAGAAAAGACCTCAGGCACGACCAGGTGGCATCGCCAACCGCGGCCTTGAGATGTGAGCAGCCCTGACTCGCGTCGCTCCGTGGAGCTCCCGTGCGAGTCGCGCAGCTCCACGAGAATCGTCGCCTCATCAGGTAGCAGGATCCAGCGCTCCGGTACCTGTAGACCTCTCCAGGCCGCCGAGCGGAGGCCCGGATATGAGTCGCCCTGCGATACCTCGACGACGAGCTCAGGAGCGCCGCCACGCACACTTCCCTCCCCAGCATCAGAGCTGACGATCTGCAGACCGACGCGCAGCTCTACGCCATCGGCGGCGACCAGCCCGGGCGGCACGGCCACCGTCCCGTCGACGATCAGGCGGATCCCGTCAGTGACGTCAATTGCGTCGCTGATCCGGTCGAGCCACTTGCGTGTTGAGGCCGAGACCTCCTCGGCGCTGGTTGAGGGCACACCCTCAGCATATGGCTGGCTGCGTGGGCTCATCCCTCGGCGGCCGACTCCGTCAGGCGGTCGCGCAGGAACTCGAGGATCATCACGTGCTTGCGGGTGTCGAGGTCCATCAGCTCGATCAGCAACCGCCAGAGGCTGTCGGCCACGCCGTCAACCTCCTTGGCGAGCGTTCGGAGGTGACGTCGATCCTCAAGCTCTGCTTCGAGGAACTCCCTCGTGGGGGCAAGGATGGCCCTGGCTTCTGCCGGCGACGGGTGCGGGGCCGGCGGGGAGAGGACTCCTATTCCGTCGTCGCCCCGAGCGGACGACGCCAGGCGCTCGAAGATGCCGTGGTGACGGCGTTCGTCCTCGAGGATGAGCTCCACCAGGAAGCGCGTTCCAGGGTCGTCCACGCCCTGGCAGAGCTCTTCGTACGCCGCAAGGAAGCGGGTCTCCTCGCGGACGTGGGTCTCGAACGCGTGGGCGATCTTGACCCACCACTCGTTCGTGTCGCGCCGGCCGGCCATGGCTATCCCAGCACCTGCTCGACGGAGAACTCGATGTTGTTCCCGTCCGGGTCTCGGACGAGGCATATATAGCCCACGACCTCGTTGCGGTACATCGGCCCAAGCACCAGACAACCCTCCTCCGAAGCGAGGTCGGCGATGCGGTCGACCTCGTCACGCGTGTCGAGCGAGATCCCGAGGTGGCTGAACGACGTTAGGAACCCGTACTGCTCCTTGATCTCGTCACCCACCACATCGCGAGGGACCTGGCCCTCGATCAGCACGATGACGAACCGTGCACCGTGCTCCGTGATGTCGCGCTCGTTGGCCAACCAAACGCTGCGCAAGCCGGTGTCGTCATCCGTGCGCTCGTGGATGAGCTTCATCGTCGTGTAGCGCCGGTAGAAGGCCAGCATGGCCGCCATGTCCCGCACGGGCAGGGCGATGTGGGTCAGCAGGGATGCCGGGGGGCCGTCAACGGCTGTCATGGAGCTCCTCGATGGGTTGAAGGGGGTGATGTCGTGGGAGCGCGACCAGATCGGTCATGGCTGCACGATGACCTTGCCGGCTGCGTCACCCGACTCGAGCCGGATCTGTGCGTTGCCCAGCTCCGAAAGTGGGAACCGTGAGTCGATCACGGGTTCGTAGCCGCCCGACCAGTAGTGGTCGAGCATCTGAGCGAACTCGCGCCTGGAGTACGAGTCGACCCCGAGGATCCGCAGACCTCGCTGATAGGCCGACGGCAGTCGAAAGGTCGCGTCGACGCCGGTAGTCGCTCCGCAGAACACCATGCGGCCTCGCGGTCGCAGCGCATCCAGCGAGCCCTGGAAGAGAGCCGGCCCGACGTGGTCGAACACCATGTCGACCCCGCGCCCGTCCGTGAGGTCGCGCACTTGCTCCGTCCAATCGGCGGACCTGTTGAGGACACCGGCGTCGGCACCCAGCCTTGCTGCCGCTTCCAGCTTCGCAGCCGAGCCTGACGTCACCACAACAGTCGCACCGGCCCGCTTGGCCAGCTGCACCGCTGCGATGCTCACACCGCTGCCCGCTGCATGGATCAGCACCGTCTCCCCCAGCCGGAGCTCGCCGACCGGGAACAGGGCCCGCCAGGCAGTCGAGTAGGCGGTGGGGACCGTTGCCGCTTCGGTGAAGCTGATCCCGTCGGAGATGGGGTGCACGTTGACGGCCGGCACTGCGCACAGCTCGGCGAACCCGCCGGGACGGTTGGCGCCGACCACCTCGCCGCCCGTGCAGTAGGCATCGTCACCACGACTGCACGGGTCGCACGAGCCGCACACGACAGCAGGGTTGACGACGACCCTGTCGCCGACCGAGACCGTGGTGACGTCTTCGCCGAGCGACACGACCTCACCGGCGACATCCATGCCCGCGACGTGGGGCAGCGCGAAGCCAGGCACCAGACCAGGGCCCTGACGCTGCAGGAGGTCGAGGCGGTTGAGGGCAGCAGCGCGGACAGCGATCACGACCTCGAGGGGCCGCGGCTGCGGATCGGGCAGCTCAACGAGCTCGATGACCTCGGGACCGCCGTGGCGATGGTGGACCGCCGCTCTCACGTGATGCCCCGCACGAACGGTCTAGCCAGCGCTTCAGGCCGCCGGTTGCGCTTGGCGAAGAAGCAGAGGGCGAGCAGGGCCGCGACGTAGGGCGCGACGATGAGCAGCTGCGGCTGGATCGTGTAGCCGACCGCCGGGAGGGCCAGCCGCAGGGCGTCGGCGAAGCCGAACAGGAAGCAACCGGCGATCACCCCGGCGAGGCGCCAACCGCCGAAGATCACGGCGGCGTTCACGATGAATCCACGCCCCGCGGTCATGTTCTGGTTGAAGAGACCCACCTGCGCCACCGACAGGCACGCACCGCCGAGGCCGGCCATCAGGCCCAGCCAGTAGACGCCCTCGCGGCGGCGCTTGTTCACATCGATCCCAGTGACGTCAGCGGCCTGCGGGTCCTCGCCGCAGGCTCGCAGCTCGAGACCCCAACGGGTGCGTTGCACGACCAGCCACGACAGGGGCACTGCGAGGAGCAGGAGGTAGATGGTCCAGCGGTTGACGAACAGCGGCTCACCGATGATGGGGATGTCGTGCAGCAGCGGCACCGTGACCTGGCCCGCCCGGTGGGGGGTCATGTCGATCGTCTCGAGCAGGAAGCTCGTCATGCCAAGCGCGAGGATGTTGAGGGTCAGCCCCACCACGAACGTGTTGGCGTCGAGCCGATAGCTCAGGTTGGCGTGCAGCATCGCTACGGCCAGGCCACCCAGCACGCCGCACATCAGACCCAGGACTGGGTTGCCGAACACGGAGCTGCCGAGGATCCCGAAAAACGCACCCGAGAGCATCATGCCCTCGATCGAGATGATCAGGGACCCGCCTCGCTCGGCGACGTACTCCCCCGCTCCCGCGAACGCCAAGGGTGCTGTGAGGCGGATGGCACTCGAGAGGATGACCGATATGTCGTTCATGCTGCAGCTCCGATCAGGGCGGGCTCGTCATGGCTGTCAGCCTCGCTTCGTGCCAGCCGCAAGGCCTGCCGACGGTCCCACAGGAAAAGGACCGCCGGTGGGAGCAGGGCGGCGAGGACCAGTAAGGGCTGAACCACGTCGACGAGGTACCTGGGTACGCCTGTAGCTGCGAGGAAGCCGCCACCGGCTCGCATCGCCCCGAAGAAGAACGCGACGGGCAGGGTGGCCGCCACGTTCCGTCGTGCGATGAGGGCGCAGAGGAGCCCGTCGTTGCCGATGTTGGCCGAGTAGCCCGGCTGGATGCGGAACGCCGTCCCGGCGAACACCACGCCGCCCGCCAGACCGGCGAACGCGCCCGACATGACAAGTGCTCCTCCGCCGACCGCGGCCATGCTCACACCAGCAGCGCGCGCCGCATTGGGGTTCATCCCGAGCATCTTGAGTCGGAAGCCCCAACGGGTGCGGGCCAGGGCGAACATGACGACACCGGCCAGGATCACGGCGAGGAAGATCCCGGTGGACACGGAGAAGCCGGGTTGCTCGCCGATCCTGGTGATCTGGTAGGCGGGTTCGAGCCGGTCGGACTGGGGCAGCTTCTGAGTGTTGCTGCTCGTCTCCTGGAGCAGCCACGACTTGTTGAGAGCGAACGACAGCACCTCGATGGCGACGAAGTTCAGCAGCAGGGTGCTGATCACGACGTCGACGCCCCGCCAGAACCGAAGGAGCGAGGCGATGCCCGCCCACAGCGCTCCACCTACCGCCGATGCCACAAGCGTCAGCGGCAGTGCAGCACCCGCCGGGAGTCCCAGCTTCAGGGCCACGACCGCACCGACGAGCCCGCCCACCATGAGCTGACCCTCCAGCCCGATGTTGAACATGGCGGCGCGCGTGGCGATGATCCCTCCGACAGCCACGATGAGGATCGGCATCGCACGATCGAGCGTCAGACCGATTGCGGACGGCCGGCTGAGGCTCCCCTCGTACATGGCGTGGAAGACGTCGAAGGGCGCCGCCTCGGTGGCCGCGACGATCAGCACTGACGACACGGCCAGGGCGAGAGCCATGGCGACGACGTAGAGGGCGATGTTGGCCAGGAGCCGGTTCCTACGACTGGTTCTGGTGGTCGTTCCTGCCACCTTGGCAAGCAGCGTCTCGCTACCTGCCGGCTCTTCCATGGTCACGCGGGATGGCCCCCCATCATCAGTCCGATGCGCTCGAGATCGACGTCGGCGCGGTCGACGACGCCGAGTATCCGGCCCCGGTGGATCACCGCGATCCGATCTGCAAGCGACAGGATCTCCTCCAACTCGGTGGATATCAGCAGCACCGCAACGCCCCGCGCTGCGGCTGCCCGGAGCTGTTCGGTCATGTACTCCACTGCGCCGACGTCGAGGCCGTGCGTGGGTTGTGCGGCAACCAGCACCTTCGGCTCGCGCCGGATGGCCCTCGCGAGCACCACCCGCTGCTGGTTGCCGCCCGATAGCGAAGCCATCGGGGTGTTGGGCGACGGCGTCTTGATGCCGAACTGCTCGATCAGCTCCTCAGCCTGGCGCCGGATCAGGCGCGGCGAGATGATCCGGCGATTGCAGACCCGCTGCACGTCGTCGAGCACGAGGTTCTCCGCCACGGTCATCCCGAGGACGCAGCCCGCCTGGTGCCGATCCTCCGGTATTACCGTCACGCCCGCATTGGCCATGGACCCGGGGCGACCGGTGCGGATCTCGACCCCGTCGACCTCGACCGTTCCGGTGTCGAGCGCGATGAGGCTGGTGAGCATCTCCTCGAGCGCCGCCTGCCCGTTGCCTTCGACTCCCGCCAGGCCGAGGATCTCGCCGCGTGCAAGCTCCAGTGATAGGCCGTCGAGCAAGGTGCGGCCGTCCCGAGTGGTGTGCCTGGCTTGGTCCACCCGCAGGATCACGGGTGCTGCAGCGGTGCCGGTTGCATCGAGGTCGGGGGTGGCGCTGGTGCGCTGCTCGACGGTTCGCTCGGCCTCTTCCAACAGGCCGAGGCCGGCAGCGCTAGAGCGAAGGACCACGTCGCGGCCCACCATCCCGCGGGCCAGGCCGGCGGCGTCTGTCTCTGCTGTGACCGCGCGCTCCACGACTCGGCCATCGCGCATGATCGTGACCTTGTCGGTGGCGTTGAGGATCTCGTCGAGCTTGTGACTGATCAACACCACCGCACGGCCCTCGTCGAGGACGACCTTTCGCAAGGTGCCGAACAGCTCCTCGGACTCCGACAGCGTCAGCACGGAGGTCGGCTCGTCGAGGATGAGGATCGTCGGGTCACGACGAAGGCACTTGATGATCTCCACGCGCTGTCGCTGACCGGGTGTCAGCTCGTCGAGACGGGTGAGGGGGTCGACGTCGAGCCCGTACCTCTCGGCGATCTCCGTGACGTGGCGGATCGCCCGCTTGCCGTCGAGACGACCGGGCTCGCCGAGGGTGACGTTCTCCCAGACCGTCAGGGCACCGATGACGCTGAAGTGCTGGTGCACCATGGCGATGCCCATCTCGGCCGCGGCGAGGGGGTCCTTGACCACCACCGGGCGACCGTTGATGAGGATGGTGCCGGCATCGGGCGTCAAGAGCCCGAGCAGCACCTTCATGAGAGTGGACTTGCCGGCACCGTTCTGCCCGAGCAGGCCGTGGATCTCACCGCGCGAGACGCTCAGGTCGACGCGGTCGCACGCGACGACCTCCCCGAACCGCTTGGTGATCCCCTTGAGCTCGACCGCCGCGACCGGGGAGGTGGAGGCCTCCCCGGTCCGCGCGGACGGCGGTGTGTCATCAACCATGACGTGTCCCACCGTGCAGCAACCCCCTGGCTCTCTCAGCCTGCGATCTTGGCTTCCACATCGACCTCGCCGGACACGATGTCGTCGACCATTGCGTCGATCTTCGACTGGATCTCCTCGTGGCCGTCGACCGTCGGGCAGACCTTCACTGCCGGGACCGGGTCGGCCCCGATCTCGAACATCCGAGTGACGCCGAGCTCCACCGTCCCTGCCTTGAAGTCCTCCAGCACCGCAGCGAAGTAGTCGCCGGGGCTGAAGATCGAGGAGATGGCGAAGCTGTCCTCGCCGCAGCGATCGGTGCCGGGAGTGATCGATAGGACCCCTCCTGCTGCACCGGCCTCGGCGACCGCGTCGGTCGCCCCACCCAGGTACGGGTAGAGGATGCCGACGCCCTGCGCCAGCTGGGTGCGAGCTGCCTCTTGACCTAGCGAGGAGTCGTCGAAGTCACCGGTGTAGGTCGCGACCGTCTCGGCGTCGGGCAAGGTCTCCTTGATGCCTGCGGTCCACGCATCGAACGTGGTCGTGGAGAAGTCCAGCTCCGGGCCGGTCACGTAGCCCGCCTTCGTCGTCCCGAGGGCTTCCATCGCCAGGCCCGTGGCATAGCCCGTGACGAACTGGGTCTTGCCTGGGTTCTCGCTCGTCTGGAAGAAGTACGGCGTCTGCTCGACGCCGGCACCACCGGCGACGTACCAGACAGCACCCGCGCAGACCTCCTCCTCGGCCACCGGGATGGCGTCGGCGAGCTCGCCGGCAGCGATGGCGACCATGTCGACCTCCTGCCGGCAGAGGTTGCGTGCCTGCTCGGCGGAGTCTGCCGGGTTGACCTTGTCGAGGATGGTGAGCTCCCAGCCCTCCTCCTCGGCGACCTCGCGGGCGGTGAGCACGAAGCTCTCGTAGTAGCCGTTGTCGTTCGTGTCACCAGGGCTGAGCACACCGATCTTCACGGTGCCGTCACCGTTTACATCGGGCTGGTTGGCGGGCACGCAGCCCTCCTCACCGATGCAAGACTCGCTGTCGTCGCCCGCGGGCTCCGCCGCACCGTCATCGCCGGTCGAGGTGTCGTCATCATCGTTCCCGCAAGCGGTGGCGATGAACGCCAGCGCGAGGAGCGGTGCCATCCACCGCAGCTTGTTTCGCTTCATCTTCGTTCTCCGAATCTGTTGGGTCATCCGTGCAACGGCAGCGCCTACCTGATCTGGTGGACGCTCCCTCCATCTCGTTCGCTCCCCCACTCCGACGACA
>DATCYI010000370.1:0-10788 GCA_036570385.1 Acidimicrobiales bacterium
GCAGCAGGCCACGGGCCTCGCCGTAGACGCCGACGTGGAGGAGATCGGCGCCGTCCCGCCCGTGGTGGCCACCGCCATCTACGGCATCGTCGCCGAAGCGGTCCGCAACGTGCACCGCCACGCCGGCGCCAGCCGCTGCTCGATCGTGGTCCGCCGCGAAGACGGCCTGCACGTCACCGTCACCGACGACGGCCGCGGGATCGCGCCCGACGCCACCCCCGGCGTCGGCACCCGCTCGATGCGCGAGCGGGCCGAGGGCGTGGGCGGCCGCGTCACGATCTCGGCGGCTGTCTCCGGGGGCACCGAGGTGCGCGTCGTCGTGCCCGAAGCGGCCATGATCAGCGCCGTGGGAGCCGAGGCATGAGCCAGCCAGACCTGCGCCTGCTCGTGGTCGACGACCACCCCGTCTTCCGGATGGGCATGGTCGCCCTGCTCGGCTCGATCGAGGGCATCTCCGTGGTGGCCGAGGCGGCCAGCGCGAGCGAGGCGGTCGCGGCCGCCGACGACAACGAGCTCGACGTGGTGATCATGGACCTGCACCTCGGCGAGTCGTCGGGCGTCGACGCCACCCGGGAGATCGCGCAGCGCCACCCCGAGCTGGGCGTGCTGGTGGTCACGATGCTCGACGACGACGACTCGGTCTTCGCGTCGATGCGGGCCGGCGCCCGTGGCTACCTGCTGAAGGGCGCCGACCCCACAGAGGTGGAGCGGGCGGTCCGCGCGGTGGCCAACGGCGAGATCCTGCTCGGCCCGTCGGTCGCTGCCCGGGCGGTCGCCTACCTGGCCGGCACCCGCGTCGGCGGGCCCGCGCCGTTCCCGGAGCTGACCGACCGCGAGCGCGAGGTGCTCGACCAGGTGGCCCGGGGCCTCGACAACCTGGCGGTGGCCCGGCGGCTCTCGTTGAGCCCGAAGACCGTGCGCAACCACCTCTCCAACATCCTCACCAAGCTCCAGGTGGTGGACCGGGCCCAGGTCATCGTGCGGGCCCGAGAGGCCGGTCTCGGCGGTGCCCCACCGCCACCGTCTCAGCCGTTGTAGATGAGGCCGCCCGTGTCGCGGTAGCGCTCCATGGCGGCGGCCGCTCGGGCCCGGAGCACACCGGTGGCGACGATGACGCCTCGGCGGGCGAGCGCGCTCTGCCAGTCGGCGGGCTTGTCGCCCTCGTCGAAGCCGATGGCGCGAGCGTCCTGGTCGCCGGCCGCGCACACCAGCCGAGCGATCCCCGACCAGCCGACGGCGCCCAGGCACATCGCGCACGGCTCGGTGCTGGCCAGCAGCACCGCTCCATGGCTCTCGAGCGAGAACGAGCCGACGGCCTGGCCGGCCAGCGCCAGGGCCAGCACCTCGGCGTGGGCGACGCACGTCGAGGTCGGCTCCACCCGGTTCACGCCCACGCCCAGCACCTCCCCCGTCAGCCCGCTGAACACTGCAGCAGCGAACGGTCCGCCCGTCTTCTCGTCGACCTGGCGGTCGAGGACATCGAGCAGCCAGGCCATGCGCTTCTCGTCAGGGGCGTCGGGTCCGAGCGACGGGTCGGCGACGTCGTCGAGCCAGCCGGGCGCCTCGATTCGGATGGAGCGTGTCACCACGCGGACCGTAGCGGTGGCGCCACGGAAACCAGCCCTCGCTGACAAGAACTAGAACACGTTCTAGCATCGGGTCATGACCGACACCGCGCCCGCGCCGGACCTGCCGCTCATCATCTCGGTCGACGACCACGTGGTGGAGCCGCCGACGCTGTGGACCGACCGGCTGCCGGCCAAGTACCAGGATCGGGCGCCCCGGGTGGTGCGCGACCGCGCCAAGTTCCACTTCGAGGGCGGCGTCTTCTCCTACGAGCGGGGCGCTGAGGACGGCGAGTGGTGCGACTGGTGGCTCTACGACGACCTCGTCTACCCGTTCCCGAAGCTCTCGGCCGCCATCGGGTTCGACGACCTCGACGTCACGCCCGTCACCTTCGACGAGATCCGGCCTGGCTGCTGGAAGCAGGCCGACCGCCTGGCCGACATGACGGCCAACCACGTGGAGGCGTCGATCTGCTTCCCGAACACGCTCCCCCGCTTCTGCGGCCAGGCCTTCCTCGAGCGCGACGACAAGGAGCTCGCGCTGCTCTGCGTGCAGGCCTACAACGACTGGATGATCGACGAGTGGTGCGGCGGGGAGGGCGCGGGCCGGCTGATCCCGCTCGGGATGGTGCCGCTGTGGGACCCGCAGCTCGCAGCCGCCGAGGTGCGACGCAACGCCGCCCGCGGCTGCTTCGCTGTGACGTTCTCCGAGAACCCGCACCCGCTCGGCCTTCCCTCGGTGCACGACAAGGGCCGCCACTGGGACCCGTTCTTCGCGGCCTGCCAGGAGACCGGCACGGTGTTGTGCATGCACATCGGCTCGTCGTCGCGCATGCCGGCCACCTCGCCCGACGCGCCGTTCATCGTCAGCTCAACGCTCACGTTCTCGAACGCCATGGGCTCGATGCTCGACTACATCTTCTCGGGCACGATGGAGCGCTTCCCCGAGCTGGTGATCGCCTACAGCGAGGGCCAGGTCGGCTGGATGCCCTACGTGATCGAGCGGGCCGACAAGCTCTGGGCCGAGCGGGGCGACAACTCCTTCGGCACCTCGCTGCCGCACAAGCCGTCGAGCTACATCCACCACAGGATCTACGGCTGCATCTTCGACGACGAGACCGGCCTGCGGAACCGCGACTTCGTCGGCATGGACCAGATCTGCTTCGAGACCGACTACCCCCACGCCGACAGCACCTTCCCGCACTCGAAGAAGGTGGCCAACGACATCTGCACCCAGGCCGGCCTCTCCGACGAGGAGATCTGGAAGTTCCTGCGCGGCAACGCGATCCGCGCCTTCGGCCTGGAGCGCCTCGGAATCACGAAGTGACAAAGATCTGTGGGCGCACAGGCACGCATTCCGTGCCTGTGCGCCCACAGATCTCGTGATCAGGTCGTGGCGGCGACTCCGCCGTCGGGGCTGAGGGTCTCGCCGGTCACGTAGCTGGCGGCGTCGGACAGGAGCCACACGATCGCCTGGGCGATCTCGGTGGACTCGCCGAGGCGACGCATGGGAGCGCTCCGGCCCATGGCGTCGAGCGCGGCCTCGTCGTCGCCGACGAAGCCCCGCAGCATCGGCGTGCGGACGCTCCCCGGGCACACCGCGTTCACCCGTATGCCGGCCCGGGCCACCTCCAGCGCCGCCGACCGGGTGAGACCGATCACGCCGTGCTTCGACGCCGAGTACGCGGCCAGGCCGGCCACGCCGATGCGTCCGGCGGCCGACGCCACGTTGACGATCGACCCGGCTCCGGCATCGCGCATCGCTCGCAGCTCGGCCCGCAGGCAGAAGTACACCCCGTCGAGGTTCACGGCCATCGTGTGGCGCCACTGGTCGGTCGAAGAGTCCGCCAGCTCGACGTGGACACCGGAGGTGCCGGCCACGTTGGCCGCCATGTCGAGGCGTCCGTGGCGCTCCAGCACCGACGCCACGAGCGCGTCGACGGCGCGCTCGTCGGTCACGTCGAGCGCGGAGACTCCGTCGGCCTCCTGCAGGTCGGCGCCGACCACAGTGGCGCCACGAGCGCGCAGCAGCTCGGCGGTGGCGGCGCCGATGCCCGACGCCGCTCCGGTCACCAGGGCCACGCGCCCGGTCAGGTCGTCGCTCACGGGATGAACACCTCGCCGGGCTCGGTGAAGATCACGACCAGCTCCTCGAGGTCGAGCAGCTGGGCCTCGTCGGGCGCCATCTTGGTCTCGTACTCGTCGGAGGCGAGCAGGGCGCGGAAGTCGTCGTAGGTCTCGTACCACTGCAGGGCCATGCCGTCGAAGGTGTCGCCGTTGCGGTAGTCGACGACGGCGCGGTGGTGCTGCTCGTAGCGGGTCATCAGCCTTCGGAACACGGGGTCGGCGGCGATCATGCGGCCGTGGGCCCGCCAGCGGTCGTGGAACTCGTCGATCGAGAGCTCGGGGTTGCGCTTCACGAGCACGGTGAGCTGGATCACGGGGTCGGCGCTCCTCAGATCAGGTGCCCGGCGTTCACGCCGAGCCCCTGACCGGTGACGGGGGCGGACAGGTCGCTGGCGAAGAACAGCACCGAGCCGGCGATCTCCCGCGACGTCGGCAGGTACTTGAGGGCGGCCTCGTCGGCGACCTCGCGGTACACCTCCTCGGGGGTGATGCCCCGCTTGGACGCCTGGTGAGCGAAGTACTGCTCGACCGTGTCGGCCCAGATGTAGCCCGGGAACACGGTGTTCACCCTGATGCCGTGCACGCCGAGCTCGGTGGCGAGGGCCTTGGCTGCGGTCTCCTGGGCGCCCTTGGACGTGGCGTAGGAGCCGTAGCGGGGCAGGATCCGGTGCGTCGACATCGAGTTGACCATCACCACGTGGCCGCCGCCCCGCTCGATCATCGCCGGCACGACGGCCTTGGTCATCTGGAGCGTGCCCCAGAGGTTGACCTCCATCGTGGCCCGCCACTCCTCGAGCAAAGACTCCTCGAAGCTGCGGTGGTTGCCATCCGCGAAGGCGTTGTTGACGAGCACGTCGACGCCACCGAAGGCGCTGACGGCGGCCCCCACCGCCGCCGCGCAAGACGACTCGTCGGTCACATCGAGCCGCACCGGCTCGGCCCGCCCGCCGAAGGCCCGCACCTCCTCGGCCACGGCCTCGCAGCGCTCCAGCGTGCGCGCCCCGAGCACCACGTCGGCACCGTGCTCGGCGAAGAGCAGCGCTATGTCGCGCCCCATCCCCGGCCCGATGCCGGAGATGACGGCGACCTTCCCCTCGAGCAGTCCTGCGGCCATCCGGTGGTCCTCCTGGTGGTGGGTCAGTCGTTCACGATCGGCGCCACGTCGGCGGCGAAGGCGGAGATCTGGTCGCAGAGCTCGTCGGCTGAGCGGCTCACGAACGACACCTGGACCTGATCGACGCCCATCTCGCGGTAGGTGCGCAGGTAGCCCGCCAGCTTCTCCGGCGCGCCCCTGACGCAGCGCGGCGCGTCCCACGCCGGCTCCCCGACGTACATGGGCCCCGACAGCGCACCGATGGTGAAGGGCAGGTCGGACCGCCCGGCGCGGGCGCGGTGGGCGTGCACCCGGTCCACTCCGGCGGCCATGCCACCCTCGGGTGGGCCTTGCGGCAGCCAGCCGTCGCCCATCTCACCGGCTCGGCGCAGCGCGGCGGGCGACGAGCCACCAACCCAGATCGGCAACGTCGATTGCACGGGACGGGGCCGCTGGCCCACGTCGGCGAAGCTCCAGCGCGCCCCCTGGTGGTCGGGCTGCTCAGCGCTGAGGGCGCTGCGCACCGCCGCGATCCCCTCCTCCAGCAGGCGACCGCGCTCGACGTAGGGGACGCCCAGCGCCTCGAACTCGCCCTCCACGTGGCCCGCCCCCACCCCGAGGACAGCACGGCCGCCGGAGAGGACGTCGAGCGTGGCCCAGGCCTTGGCCACCACGAGCGGGTGGCGGTACGGGAGCACGTAGACGTGGCTGAGCAGCCGGACCCGCTCGGTGGCCGCGGCCAGGTAGGACAGCGTGGCCACGGTGTCCCACCACGTGGCGCCCATCGCCGCGGTCAGCGGCGCGGGGATGGCCACGTGGTCGCAGACGGCGATGTAGGCGAACCCCGCGGAGTCACAGGCCCGCGCGACCGCGACCACCTCGGGCACGCCGGCCGCGGCCTCCCACGGCTGGGCGTAGAGGGTGCTCTGCGACTGCACGGGCAGCTGCAGCCCGAACGCCACCGTGCTCGTCGCCATGCACCGACCCCCTCCCCCCGAAAACTAGAACCTGTTCTAGCAGAGCCGAACAGGACGCAGGCCCGCGCCGCGCCGTACTCTGCGTCGCTCCCATGGCCATCTTCCTCGCGCTCTCCTCCGCCGCCGCCTACGGCATCGGCGACTTCTGCGGCGGCCTCGCCACGCGGCGTGCCTCGGCCGCCGCGGTGGTGCTGTGGTCGCACGTGCTGGGCCTCGCCCTGCTGTTCGGCGGAGCGCTGCTCCTGTCCGGGCACGCGGACGGTGGTGACCTCGTGGCCGGCGCCGTCGGCGGCCTGGTCGGAGCGGCGGGCATCGGGCTCCTCTACCGAGCCCTGGCCATCGGCACCATGAGCATCGTCGCCCCCACCACCGCGCTGCTGGCCTCGAGCGTGCCGGTGCTGGCCGGGGTGGTCGACGGCGAGCGACCGAGCCCGCTGGTGGTGCTCGGCATGGCCATCGCCCTCCTCGCGGTGGCACTGGTGTCGGCCGAGGGCGGCGGCGAGCGCTGGCGCCTGGCCGACTCTCGGGCGTTCCTGCTCGCGCTCGGTGCCGGCCTCGGCTTCGGGCTCTTCTTCGTGGCGCTGTCCACGACGTCTGACGACAGCGGCGTGTGGCCCCTGGTCACGGCTCGGATGGCATCGGTCTCGGCCATCGGTGCGCTCGCCGTCGCCGGTCGCTTGTCGGCCCGCATCCCCGCCGGACCCGGCCGGTCGCTCACGCTCGGCGCCGGCGTACTCGATGCGGCGGCCAACGTGCTCTACCTGCTGGCCATCCGCGAGGGGCTGCTCAGCGTGGTGTCGGTCCTCTCCGGCCTCTACCCGGTGTCGACGGTGCTCCTGGCTCGCTTCGTGCTCGACGAGCGCCTGCAGCGCGTCCAGCAGCTCGGCGTGGCGCTGGCCCTGCCCGCCGCCGTCCTCATCGCGCTCTGAGCGTTCCCGTCAGTCGGGCGGCAGGAAGCCGGTCACGCCCCAGGAGACCTGGCGGGCCATCGACGTGCGCAGGTCCTTGGTGCGGATGCCCCAGAACTCGAAGCCGTACTGGTGGGCCGCGGTGTGGGCCAGCATCGACACCAGCACGCCCGCGACGGCCATCGGGTCGAGGCCGCGCGGCAGCCGCGAGGCCGCCTGTGCCACTCGGGTCACCTCGGCCAGGGCACGGGTGATGTCGTTCAGGAACGACACCCGGATCTTGCGGAAGCGGCCGTCGCCCTCGTCGGTGGCGAGGTCGACGACGCGCAGCACCGAGCGGTTCTCGTCCCAGAACGACAGGAACCCGTCGACCAGCGCCAGCGCGGTGCCGTAGGCGCCCTCCTCGTCCCAGGCGCCCTCGGACACGACGTCGGCCAGGTGGGCGCCGCGACGCGCCATCTCCTCGGCGAGCACCAGGATGGCCGCCTCCACGTCGGAGAAGTACTGGTAGAAGGTGGCGGGCGAGGTGCCGGCCTCCCGCGCTATGTCGATCACCTTCACGTCGCGGTACGAGGTGGTGTCCAGCATCCCCGCCGTGCAGTCGAGCAGCCGCTGGCGGGTGGCGCGACCGCGCCGGCCCGGGACGCGCCCGTCGGCGGCACGCATGTCCTCGTCGTCGCTGGCGGCGGCGTCGTAGAGGGGGGTCACGTCGGCCATCGGGCGAGCGTACCGGTGGCCCTGATGCTGCGTCAGACCGTGAAGGGGCGCTCAGCCAGAGGTTGCGAGGCGCCGCAGCTCTCCCTTGAGCACCTTGTTGCTCGCGTTGAGCGGGAGCGCGTCGACCACCCTCACCGAGCGCGGCGCCTTGAAGCCGGCCATCTGCTCCGCGGCCCACCCCCTCACCGCCTCACCGTCGAGGCTGTGACCGGCCGCGGGCACCACGAACGCAGTCCCCACCTCGCCCATGCGCTCGTCGGGGACCCCCACCACCGCCGCCTGGGCCACGCCGGGGTGGGTGAGCAGCACCCGCTCCACCTCGGCTGGGTAGACGTTGAAGCCGCCGCTGATGAACATGTCCTTCTTGCGGTCGGTGATGGCCACGTACCCGCCGGCGTCGAGCGTGCCGATGTCGCCGGTGTGGAGCCAGCCGTCCGCGTCGATCACCTCGGCGGTCTGCTCCGGCGCCTCGAAGTAGCCCCGCATCACGTTGTAGCCCCGCACCACTATCTCGCCGGGCTGGCCCGTCGCCACGTCGCTTCCGGCGTCGTCGACCACCCTCACCTCCACCCCCGGGATGGCCCGCCCGGAGGTGCCGGAGATGAGCTCCGGCGGGTCGTCGGGCCGGCAGACGGTGACGATGCCGCAGGTCTCGGTGAGCCCGTAGGCGGTGACCACCGTCTCGAAGCCGAGCTCGCGCTCCATCCGCTCGATCAGCTCGACGGGCACCGGCGCCGCGCCCGTGACCGCCAGGCGGAGGCTCTGCACCCGATCGAGGTCGAGGTCGGGGTGGGCGAGGAAGGTCTGGTAGATCGCCGGCGGCCCGGGCAGGGCGGTGATGCGGTGCTCGGCCACGTTGGCCATCGCCTGGGGGATGTCGAACACCGCCTGCGGCACGATCGTCGCCCCCACGGTGAGGCTGGCGATGATGCCGGCCTTGTAGCCAAAGGAGTGGAAGAACGGGTTGATCACCAGGTACCGGTCGTCGTGGCGCAGACCCACGATCGCGGCCCAGTCGGCGAAGCCCCGGACGGTCTGGCCGTGGGTGGCGACCACACCCTTGGGGTCACCCGTCGTTCCCGAGGTGAAGAGGATGTCAGACGTGTCCTCCGGCCCCAGGGCGGCCACCCGCTCGTCGACCTCGTGCTGCGGCACCGACTCGCCGGCGGCCAGGAACTCGCCCCACGACTCCGTGCCTGCGGGAGCGGCGCCTCGCAGCACGACGGTGCGATCGAGGTCGGGCAGGTCGTGGCCCGCGAGCATGCCGACGTAGCTGAACCCCAGGAACCCCTCGACGGTGACCAGCACCCGGGCGCGGCTGGTGCGCAGCAGGTAGGCGGCCTCGGTCCCCTTGTAGCGGGTGTTCACGGGGACGACGGCGGCACCGGCCGACTGCAGGCCCAGGAGCGCCACCACCCACTCCCAAACGTTCGGCGCCCAGATGGCAACGCGGTCGCCGGGCTCCACCCCCGCGGCCACGAAGGCGCGAGCCGCCTGGTCGACCGCCGCTCCGAGCTCGGCGTACGAGAGGCGCTCGGCACCGTCGACGAGCGCGTCGTGGTCGTCGAACCGCTCGGCCGCCGAGCGCACGAGCCGCGCGGTGGTGCCCCACTCGAGGTCGCCGCGCACGCCGGTCTCGAGGCCCGCCACGGATCACGCCTTCCAGGCGGCGAGCAGCTCGTCGGTGGTGGTGATGGCGGCGAGCAGGGAGAGCGTGTTGTCGATCACCGCGTCGGCGTACTCCCGGGGAATGCCGCACACCGCGTCGCGGGGCACCACGACCGAGTAGCCGAGGTTCACCGCGTCCATCACGAGGTTGGTGATGGCCACGTTCACCGACACCCCGGTGACGACGATCGTGCTGACGCCGAGGTTGCGCAAGATCGGGTCGAGGTCGGTGCCCGCCATGGGATCGAGGCCGTGGGTGCGGGTGAGCACGAGGTCGTCGGGCTCCGGCCCGAGCTCGGGGACGACCTCCACCTCGGGAGAGCCCGGGAGCAGCTCGACCGGCGACTTGCGGACCCCCAGGAACAGCCGGGCGTTGGTGTTGGCCCCCTTGCCGTCGGCGCGCCGGTAGGCGGTGGCGTGCACCACCTGGACACCCGCGGCACGAGCCCCCGGCAGCAGGCGCTCGAGGCTCGGCAGCATCTCGCGGCGGGCCTCGTCGGCCAGCGCCGGCAGGGCGGAGCTGGTGCCGACCACGCCGTTCTGGACCTCGGAGGTCACCACCGCGGTCACCGCTGGGTCGACGAGCTGAGCAAGGTCGAGGGCCATGGCGCGGACACTACCCGCGCCCCCTGACGACCCGTCAGGCCCGTCCGCTCCCGACCCGACGGCGGACCGTCGCACGGTCGCTGGCACTACGTTTCTGCGGGCGGGATCGATGGGGGGTTCGACGATGGCTCGCAGCTGGCGACGGCAGCTCACCCACACCCTGGCCGCGCTGGCAGTGGCGGCCGCCGTGGTAGGTACCGGCGCCCGAGCCGAGGCGGCGGCGCAGCCGCCTCGCGACACGAGCCGCTACGCGTGCCCGGCCAGCACGCCGAACCCGTTCAGCGACATCGCCGGCAACACCCACGAGTCGGCCATCCGCTGCATGACCCGGTACGGCTTCGTGAACGGCAAGACCAGCACCACCTTCGACCCCTCGACCGACGTCACCCGCGCCCAGCTCGCGTCGTTCCTCGCCCGCGGCCTCGCCTACACGGGCGTGCCGCTCGACACCACCGGCCACGGCTTCGTCGACATCGATGGATCACCGCACGCCGGCGCGGTCAACGCTCTGGCCAACCTCAACGTCATCGCCGGCACCTCCGCCACCCGCTTCCAGCCGAACCGCTTCGTCACCCGTGCCCAGGCCGCTTCGATGACGGCGCGGTTGCTGCGCCTCGCCGGCGCCCTGCCCGACGGCCCCGATGCCTTCACCGACGACCAGGGCTCGGTGCACGAGGCCAGCATCAACTCGCTGGCCGCTGCCGGCATCACCGGCGGCGTCACCCCCGACCAGTTCCGGCCCGACGCTCCGATCACCCGCGCCGCGGCCGCGTCGATCCTGGCCCGGGTGCAGGACTACGCGGTCGAGCACCGCAGCAGCCCTCCGCTCGGACCCACCACGCTGCTGCTCGCCGCGGTGCGGGGCAGCGAGGTGGTCCCGGGCCCCGGCGACGACGCCGAGGCCACCATCGAGCTGATCGACACCGGCGTCGACGGCCTCGTCTGCGCCCGCTGGACGGTGGCCGACGGCGTCGGGTCAGCGCCCACCGCGGCCCACGTGCACAGCGGCCCAGCGGGCGCCACGGGCCCCGTGGTGCTGACCATCCCCGGGCCCGACTCCACAGCCGGCACGGATCGGACCACCTGCGCCGCGGGCCTCGACCCGGCCACGGTGCGGGCCGTGTTCG
>DATCYI010000371.1:0-3436 GCA_036570385.1 Acidimicrobiales bacterium
CAGGGTTGCCGCTCGGCGGCGTGGGAGACGTCACGTGGGCGCCAAGGCTACCGGCCGGCGCCGGTGGGCCCGGGGCGGCGGGCCGACGGTGGTGTCAGGCCTTGGAACCCTCGACCCAGGTGACGCCCATGACCCGCGGACCACCGTGGGCACCGATGACCGGACCGATGATGCCCGTGCGGACCTGGTCGCGGGGGTAGCGGGACCCGATCAGGTCGAGCACCTGCTCCAGCTCGGGGGCCAGGCCGTGGGTGACGCACACGTGCTCCACCGGGCCGCCCTCGAACACCTTGTCGACGAGGACCTGGAGCGCCTTGCCCCGGGTGCGGGCCTTGCCGGCCTCCTCCACGACGCCGGTGGAGATGTCGACGATGGGCTTGATCGACAGCAGCGAGCCGAGCAGGGCCTGGGCGCCGCCGATGCGACCGCCCTTCTTCAGGTTGTCGAGGGTGTCGAGCGCGCCCACGACGTGCGTGCGCCTGGCGAGGTCCTCCACCAGAGCGACCACCTCGTCGGCCGAAGCGCCTCCCTCGGCCGCCTCTGCGGCCAGGAGCACCTGGGTGCCGAGGCCCGAGGTGATCGACCGGGAGTCGACGACGCGCACGTCGAGCTCCCCTTCGAGCGCCCGGGCCGCGTTCTGGGCCGACTGCATCGTGGCCGACAGGCCCGAGGAGAGGTTGATGCAGACGACCGCGTCGGCACCGGCCTCGGCCTGACGGCGGAAGGCCGCCTCGAACTTGCCGGGCGCCGGAGCGGCGGTCTCCGGCAGGACGTTGGCCGTGGCGAGGCGGTCGTAGAACGCCTCGACCGTCAGCTCGGTGCGGTCTTCCAGCTCCTCGGAACCGAAGCGGATCGTTAGGGGCACCACCTGGATGCCATGGGCGGCGATCTCGGCGTCGGTGAGGTCGCAGCTGCTGTCGGTGACGATGCGCACGGGCATGGCCCGAACCTACAGCGGCGGGGTGGCGGTGACCTACGTCACCGGAGGTGCGCGGGCGGGGCGTCGAGCTCGTCTACGTCGACGAGCTTCCGGCTGCGGCGGGTCTTGTGCCAGTGCCGGGCCCACCAGACGACCAGGAACAGCAGGGCGCCGATCGACAGCACGAGGCCCGCACCCGACACCGCTGTCGATTGCACCGTGTGGGTGGCGGAAGCGAGGGTGATCCCGCCGTCGGGGGACGTGATCTCGATCTCGAGGGGGAAGGCGCCCGAGCCGCGGGTGCGGACGGCGAGGTCGAGCCTGGTGGTCTCCTCGGTGAGCGTGAGCTCGATCGACTCGCCGCCGGGGAACTCCAGGCGGTTGCTGTCGAGGTGGATGACCACGGACACCGCTATGCCCGCCTCGTTGCGCAACGTGAGCGGCACAGTCCCCTCGCGGGCGGTGAGGGTGATCGTGCTGCGATCGGTCGTGCTCACCTTCGTGACGACCGAATCGATCTCTTCGCGGGCGGCGGCGAGGTGGTCGCCGCGGACGGCCGCCGGGAGGTCGGACGCGATCGCGAGGTGGAGCTGGTCGGCCACCGCGCCGGTGCGGGGGCTGTCGGCACCCACCAGGCCCGCGAAGGAGCCGAGTCGTTGCCACGCCCCCACGATCGCCTCGGCCTCAGCTCGTGACATCCGCTCGGGTTCGTCGACCAGCAGCTCCCGCTCGATCGGCGAGTCACCGGCGTCGAGCAGCGGGTCGACCGTGGCGAAGAGCTCGTCGACCGTGGTGGCGTCGAGCATCTGGGAGCCCTCCAGGCCGGCCAGCAGCACGTTCGCGGCAGGTGCAGGCACCGAGCCGTCCACCGGCACCACCACGCCGCGCGGCACGCCGGGCTGCTCGAGCCACAGCACGGTCAGCTCGGCCAGGAGGTGGTGGCCGAGCACGACAGGGGAGACGTCGGCGTCCTCGATGCGCTCGGCGATGCCGGGGTCGATGGCGATGGCATCGAGGCCGGACGCCCCGTCGTCGCCGGGCGCCACCAGCTCGAAGGGCTTCGCCAGGGAGAGCGCGAGCTCGGTGCTGAGCGCCTCCACCTGATCGGCTCCTACGACCACGTGGTCGACGCCGAGGGCCGTGAGGGCGTCCATGCCGTCGCCGCCGAGACGGGGGTCGGCGACCCATGTGCTCGACTCGGGATCGACGTCGAGGGCATCGGACAGGAGCAGTGCTCCCCGCTCGACGGCGCCCGCCACCTGCCCGTCGAGGCCGGCTGCCATCAGCGCGTCGAGCGAGATGTCGACGTAGGGCCGACGAAGGACGTCGCGCGCCGTGCTGGCCGCGGCCTGCAGGTCGGCGGCGACGGCGGCACCGTCGTCGCCCGTCGCGTTGAGGGCGTCGAGGGTCTCGGGCACGATCGAGAGCGTCGCCGGCACCGACGGCCGCGCGGCCAGCACCTCTGCCAGGGCGATGTCACCGGCCAGATCGGCCAGGTCGAGCTCGATCTCGCCTTCGGGCTGGAGGGCTGGCTCGGCTCCGATCTCCGCGAGCACGGCGACCGAGAGCGGCGGTGACTCGTCGTCTCGCTGCGGCTCGACCAGGACGTGGGTGAGGAGCCGGCCCAGGGGACGCCCTGACGAGTCTTGGGCCACGATCTCCAGCGGATACGCCCCCGAGGCGCTCAGCGGCACGCCGAGCGGAGCGGCCGGATCGAGGGTGATCGCCACCCGCCGGCTGCCGTCCGGGTAGGTCTGTAGCTCGGCGAGCGGGGCCGTAACATCGTGCATGTCGCGCCGCAGCCCGTCGCCATCCATCGACTGGGCGAGCTCAGAGCGTGATCTCACGCGATCGTGCAACGTGATCCTCACCTGACCGTCGGCGGGGACCCCGTCGAAGCGCACGCGAGCCTCGTAGGTGCCGTCGCGCGCCACGGTAGGCGTCTGCGCGACGAGCTCGAGCTCGCGCACGTCGTCGTCGGGCTGCGCCGGCGCGCCGGCAGCTGCGCCTACGGGCGCCGCCAGCGCGACGACCACCGCCACGAGCAGAGCTGGAACTCGAGCTAGGACTCGAGCGGATAGGTGGAGTCGATGGATCGGCCGGCGAGACAGCGGCGAGCGCCTATCCGCTCGAGTCCTTAGAGCCAGCCGGTGCGGTGGGCGCGGTGCTCGCAGGCCGCTCACCCCGCGCCCACGCGTCGGTGGAGCACCGCCAGGCCGTCGGCTTCGAGGCGGAAGCCGAGCCGCTGGTAGAGGCTCACGGCAGCGGTGTTCTCCTCCTGCGTGTTGACGAGGACGTCCCGGGCTCCCCAGCGTCGGAGCCAGCGCAGCCCGTCGAGCACCAGTGCCGCTCCGTAGCCCTGGCCCTGCTGGCCGGGGGCGACGGCGAGGCGCTGGAGGTAGCCGCGCGGCCCCGACCGGCCGGTGATGGCGTAGCCCACGACCTGTTCGTGGTCGTCGACGGCCACCCGCAGTCGGGCGGACGGCGTGGCGGCGATGGCGTCGTCGACGCCGGCAT
>DATCYI010000372.1:0-3376 GCA_036570385.1 Acidimicrobiales bacterium
AGCCGCTCAAGGGACCGTGAAGCTGCTCACTTCGACGGTCAGGTCGCCGCCATCGGGGTCGTGACCGAAGACGAACGTCACATGGACGTGCTCGCCTCCCGCGAGGAAGTCGACGGTCTGTTCGCCGGTGCTGACCTCGCCCCTGATGTTGAGCTCCCCGGTGATCTGGACGTTGGCGGCGGTCTGATCGCCGGTGTTGGTCACGTCGACGACGACGTGGAACTGGTCACCGAGTCGTCGGACGTCGTCGACCCTCGCGGTGGGCACCGGCGGTTCGTCCTCGCCGGGCATCTGGACCGCTATCAGCAACACCACCGCGGCAAGGACCATGGCAGAGACGCCGAGGGTGACCCGCTCAGCGGGTGTGCGCTTCTCGCTCACAGCGCCAACCGTCCCACCGCGCCGCCGATCGCCGCGGGGAAGCCGAGGACGATCACCCTGCTGAGGAGGTCGGCCGGAGGGTGGACGCCTCGCTGGAAGACCCACAGCAGCAGCGCGGCCACGACCAGAGCTGCGAGGTAGGTCACTATCGTCTCCGCGCCCGGGCGTTGGAAGATCCCCTGCTGTGAGTGGCGTCGGTCCTGCCGTGAGAAGCCGGCGACGAACACGATCGCATAGGACGTCACGAGCGAGACAGCTACGACAACGAGCTGCCACTCCGGGTCCATCGTGCTGGCGATCATGGGCACCTCATCGGTGGGGGCGATGCTCAGCCCGATGAACGCCGCCCCGAGCACCGTGGCACCCAGATCGGCCACGGTCGGGTTCAGCTCCCTCGTGTCGGCGTCGCCTCCATCGGCGACGTCATCACCCTCGGAGTCGGTCATGCCCGGGTCACCCTCGAGCAGGAACCGGGCGACGCCGACTCCCAAGCAGAACGGGATCGACTCGTAGACGACCTTGCCGAGGGCCGACGCCACAGGTGTGGACACGGTGAGCTCCCTGAGCATGAGGAGCACACCTGCGGTGACGACGATGCCGATCGCAAGCGCCTCGACGGTGTCGGCTAGAGCCTCGCCGATCCCGACGTCACGGCTCGTGCGGAACCCGGCGGTCATGTTCAAGACGAGGAGCAAGAGAGCCAGCAGACCAAGGAGCACGAGCATCTGCCCCGGCTCGGTGTGCGTCCCGACCCACCAGACCTCCATGGTGTAGAGCAGCGGTACGCCGAACAAGAGCCCCCCGGACGCCGCGCGGATCACCTCCACGCCTTCCGCGCTCCAAGGCCCACGGGCGGAGAGCACCGACGCAACGCTCACCCAAGTCCTCCATTGGCGGTGTTGACGTAGACCCCGTCAACCGATGCACGCGACGTGTTCGACATGATCCTTGCGGAATCCCGCTATCCCCGATTCTCAGCTGTCGACGCGGTCGACGGCGGGGTCGGGTGGTTCGCCGAGGAACTCGACCCAGGCGCGCTTGACGCTCACGTCGTCATGCTCGCACGTGCGGGTCCGCTTCGTCTCGACCCGGTTCGTTCAACCCCGCGAGGACGGCTTCGGCGACGGCGCCCACGGCATCGAGCTGTCCAGGATCGAGCCGGTCGATGACCAGGTGGCGGACCGCGGCAACGTGACCGGAAGCGGCTGCTTCGATCGCCCGGCGGCCAGCACTCGCGAGGACGACGAAGAAACCGCGGCGGTCATCCGGGCACTGCTCCTTGCGCACCAACCCCCGCTCGGTCATGCGCCTGACGTGGTGTGATGCCCGGCTCTTCTCCCAGCCCAGCTCATCGGCGAGCTCGAAGAGGCGGAGCCGCCCGTCGGGCTGATCGGTGAGCGCGACCAGGACGAGGTAGTCGGGGTAGGACAGGCCCGAGTCGGCTGCCAGCTGCCTGGCCAGTTCTCCCTCCAGGCGCATCTGCATGAACTGCAGCGCCCGCCACGCCCGTTCCTCTCGCTCGGTGAGCCAACGGACCTCTTCCATGCGCCCCATCCTACCGGGAATAGGTGACACATCAACCATGTTGGATGATGTGTCCACCACTACTGAGGAGGAACTCCGATGAGCACCACCACCGTCCCCGCCACCCTGACCGGCACCTACGCCATCGACCCCACCCACAGCCGGATCGGGTTCGTGGCCCGCCACGCCATGGTCACCAAGGTCCGCGGCTCGTTCAACGAGTTCGAGGGCACCGGCTACTTCAACGCCGAGAAGCCGTCGGACTCGCACCTCCAGCTGACGATCCAGGCGGCCAGCATCGACACCCGCAACGCCGACCGCGACGGGCACCTGAAGAGCAACGACTTCTTCGACATGGAGACGTACCCGGAGATCACGTTCGCCTCCACAGCCGTGGAGCAGACCGGCGACACCGAGTACCGGGTCACCGGTGACCTGACCATCAAGGGCGTCACCAAGCCCGTCACCGTCGACTTCGAGTACAGCGGCAGCGCCGTCGACCCGTACAACAACACCCGCATCGGCCTCGAGGGCACCACCAAGGTCAACCGCAAGGACTGGGGCGTCAACTGGAACGCCGCCCTCGAAGCCGGCGGCGTGCTCGTCAGCGAGAAGGTCACCCTCGAGTTCGAGGTCTCCGCCATCCGCAGCGACGACGCCAGCTGACCCCCACCGATCGACCGTCCGGGCCGGTTCCGCCGCCGGCCCGGCGGTCACTCCCCTTGCCCAAGGAGCATTCCCGATGAGCATCTCTCCCGTCCGCCTCAACCACGCCGTCCTCTTCGTCGCCGACCTCGACCGGTCGCTGGCCTTCTACACCGACGTGTTCGGCATGGACGTCGTCGCCCGCGAACCCCGGGCCAACGCCGCCTTCCTGCGCCTGCCCCGCTCGGGCAACCACCACGACCTCGGCCTGTTCGGGGTCGGCACCGCCGGGGGCCCCAAGCGACGCGGGGCCATCGGCCTCTACCACCTGGCCTGGCAGCTCGACACCATCGACGAGCTCGCCGCCGCCCGGGACGCCCTGCAGGATGCCGGTGCGTTCACCGGGCAGTCGAGCCACGGCGCCACCAAGAGCCTCTACGGGGCCGACCCCGACGGCAACGAGTTCGAGATCATGTGGATGCTCCCCCGCGCGGCGTGGGGCGCGTACGAGAACACCGCGCCCATCGACCACCTCGACCTGGCCGGCGAGGTCGCCCGCTGGTCCGGCGTACCCACCGCCAATGAACTCGCCCTCAGCGGGGAAGGGACACGGTCGTGACCGCCGGCGCCGACACCGCCCGCTCCATCGAGCTCCTCGCCACCGAAGTGCTCCCCGTCATCCGCCGCGAGACCCGCACCGAACCGGCGACCGCACCGGCCGGAGCGACATCACCTGCCAACGAAGGACACTCATCATGAACCCGAGATCTGGGACCGCTTGGGGCCGTCGAGCCGGGCGCCTGCTGCTCGCTGGACAGTTCGTCTA
>DATCYI010000373.1:0-12388 GCA_036570385.1 Acidimicrobiales bacterium
GGTGGCGCGTACACTGCCGCGCATGTCCCGGTCCCTCGTGGAGCGACGCCTCACAGAGGTGTCCGCGCGCCTGCGCCAGCTCCGCGAGGAGCTGGCTGTCTCCGACGAGCAGCTGCAGCACCTCGCCGAGGTGGCGGACGACACCCGTCTGCGCTCGCTCGTCTCGGAGACGCCGCTCGCCGACCGGGAGCACCATGACGCCCAGCGCCACGCCGACGCGATGCAGCGGCACCGCGCCGAGCTCATCGAGGCGGTAGCCCGCCTCGAGCAGACCCAAGACGACCTCCTCGACCGGCTGCTCGCCGAGAGCAAGTAGCCCGATACCTGTGAAGAAAGGACCCCGCTGGTGAGCACCCGCGTCGTCATCGCCGAAGACGAGGCCATCATCCGCCTCGACCTGAAGGAGACCCTCCAAGAGGAGGGCTACGACGTCGTGGGCGAGACAGGACGGGGCGACGAAGCCGTCCAGCTGGTCCGCGACCTCGCCCCCGACCTCGCCATCCTCGACATCAAGATGCCGGGGATCGACGGGCTGGAAGCGGCTAGGGAGATCACCGCCGACCGCAAGGCCGCCGTCCTCATCCTCACCGCCTTCTCGCAGCGGGATCTGATCGAGCAGGCCCGGGATGCCGGAGCCCTCGCCTACCTGGTGAAGCCCTTCCAGCGCTCCGAGCTCATCCCTGCCGTCGAGGTCGCGCTCGGGCGCTTCCGTGAGATGCAGGCCCTCTCCGATCAGAACTCCACCCTCGAGGAGCAGCTGGAGACCCGCAAGATCGTCGACCGGGCCAAGGGCATCCTCATGGATGCCCACGGCATGTCGGAGTCCGACGCGTTCTCGTGGGTCCAGAAGCGCGCCATGCAGGATCGGCGGACGATGCGGGCGGTTGCCGAGCAGGTCATCGCCGGCGAGCTCGCCCCCGACTGAGCGCCGGTGGCCCGCACCGTCCTGCTGATCGACGGCAACTCGCTCACCTACCGCGCCTTCTTCGCGCTCCCGACCGACCTCGCCACCGCGTCGGGGCAGGTCACCAACGCCGTGTTCGGGTTCACGTCGATGCTCGTGAACCTCCTGCGCGACCACTCGCCGCAGGCGGTCGCGGTGGCGTTCGACCGACCGGAGCCGACGTTCCGCCACGAGCGCATCGCCACCTACAAGGGCAACCGGGAGTCGGCGCCAGACATCCTGCGCCAGCAGATGGGCCTCGTCCGCCAGGTCGTCGAGTCGCTCAACATCCCGATCTACGAGGTCGTCGGCGTCGAGGCCGACGACGTTCTCGCCACGCTCGCCACCCAGGGGCGTGACCGCGGTGACGACGTCATCGTGGTCACCGGCGACCGTGACGCCTACCAGCTCGTGGAAGACCCCTACGTCAAGGTGCTCTACAACAAACGCGGCGTCTCCGACTACGTGCTCTACGACGAGGCGGGCATCGCCGACCGCACGGGCGTCCCCCCGGTTCTCTACCCGCAGTACGCCGCGCTCCGCGGTGATCCGTCCGACAACCTGCCCGGCGTCCCCGGGGTGGGGGAGAAGACGGCGGCCAAGCTGATCACCACCTACGGGGGGATCGACGGCATCTTCGAGAACCTCGACGCCCAGACGCCGAAGCTGCGAGAGAACCTCGGCGCCCACGAGGCGAACGTGCGCCAGAACGCCGAGGTCATGGTGCTGCTGCGCGACGTACCGCTCGAGGAGTCGATCGACGACCTCGCCTTCGACCCGACCTCCATCGATGTGGAAGAGGTGCGCCGCCTCTTCGAGTTCCTCGAGTTCAACACCCTGTTCGATCGGCTCGCAGCCGCCCTCGACACAGACCTGGGTCCCTCGGCCAGCGAGGCCGCGGTGCTCGAGGCCGAGGTGTGCCAGGTCGCGACGGCCGACGAGGCGGTGCGCTCGCTCGAGCCTCTCCTCGTCGGCGAGCGACCCCTGGCCCTGGCCGCGTCCTGGGAGGGCGCGGAGGGTCGCTCACCGCTGGATGGCATCGCCGTCGTGCTCGACGGGAGCACCGGCGACGTCCTGTGGCTCCCGGGCGAGCTGCTGGCCGAACAGTCGGTGAAGGCTGCCCTCGGTGCGCTGGGCGCCCTCGGCGGACGCCCGCTCGCAGCCCACCAGGCCAAGCCGCTCGTGCGCGCGCTGACCGGGATCGACATCGACATCCGCACCCTCGCGCTCGACACGGCGCTGGCCGCCTACCTCCTCGACCCGGCCGAGAGCCGCTACCTGCTCGAAGAGCTCGTGGTCCGCTACGCCGCGGCCCGGATACCGGAAGGCGACGCCGCTGCGGAGGGCCAGCTGGACCTCGAGGGATCGTCCACCCCGGCGTCGACCATCGCCGCGCGCCGCGCCCTGGCCGTCGATCGCCTCATCGACCCGATGCACGCCGCCCTCGACGCGCAGGGGCTGCGCAAGCTCCACGACGAGATGGAGGTGCCCCTCGTGGGCGTCCTCGCCCGCATGGAGGACCTCGGTGTCGGCGTCGACCGAGACGAGCTCCAGCACCTGCGCGACCGGCTCGTGTCCGACGTCGAGCGCCACCGCCTGGCCATCGTCGAGGCCGCGGGGCACGAGTTCAACGTCAACTCCACGCCGCAGCTGCGCCAGGTGCTCTTCGACGAGCTCGGTCTCACGCCGCAGAAGAAGACGAAGACCGGCTACTCCACAGACGCCGCGAGCCTCGAGAAGCTGGCGGGCCAGCACCCCATCATCGAGCACCTGCTCGCGTACCGCGAGGTGGAGAAGCTGCGGTCGACCTACGGCGACGGCCTGCTCGCCGAGGTGGGGCCCGACGGGCGCATCCACGCCACGTTCAACCAGACGGTCGCCCGCACCGGCCGCCTCTCCTCCGACCAGCCGAACCTCCACAACATCCCCGTGCGCTCCGAGCTCGGCCGCGAGTTCCGCAAGGCGTTCGTGCCTGCCCCCGGCTTCAAGCTGCTCGTGGCGGACTACAACCAGATCGAGCTCCGCTGCATCGCCCACCTCGCCGAGGACCCGGGTCTGATCGAGAGCTTCGAGTCGCGTCGCGACATCCACACCGAGACGGCAGCGCGGATCTTCGGGGTCGAGCCCGCCGACGTCACGATCGAGATGCGCTCGAAGGCGAAGATGGTGTCGTACGGCCTGGCCTACGGCATGGAGGCGTACGGCCTGGCCCAGCGCCTCAGCATCCCGGTCGACGAGGCTGCGACGATCCTCGACGCCTACTTCGTGGCCTTCCCGGCGGTGAAGGCGTACATGGAGCGCACGGTCGCCGAAGCTCGTGAGCGGGGCTACACCGAGACGCTCTTCGGCCGCCGTCGCCAGATCCCCGAGCTGGCGTCCTCGAACTACCGCATCCGCCAGGCGGGCGAGCGCCAGGCCATGAACGCCGGGATCCAGGGACTGGCCGCCGACATCTTCAAGGTCGCGCTGGTGCAGCTCGACGAGCGGCTGGTCACCGAGGGCATGGAGAGCCGCCTGATCCTGCAGGTCCACGACGAGGTGCTCCTCGAGGTGCCGCCCACGGAGATCGACAAGGCGAGCGCGGTGGTCAGCGAGGTGATGGCCGGCGCCGCCGACCTCTGCGTGCCGCTCGAGGTCAACCTCTCCGTCGGGGCCAGCTGGGCCGAGGCGAAGGGGTAGCGGAGGTGCCCGACCACTGGTTCGAGCCGGTGGCCGACCACCTGGGGGCTGCCTACCTGCGCTACTCGTTCACCAAGGGCACCGACCAGGAGGTCGGCTTCCTCGTCGACGTGCTGGGCCTCGAACCCGGGATGCGGGTCCTCGACGTCGGGTGCGGCCCTGGTCGCCACGCCCACGCCCTCGCCCGTCGGGGGATGGAGGTCGTCGGCGTCGACATCAGCCAGCGCTTCGTCGACCTGGCCAGCGCCGATGCTCCTCCGGGCGCCTCCTTCGTCCGAGCAGATGCCCGGGCGCTGACCTTCGATGGCGAGTTCCATGCGGCCATATCCCTCTGCCAGGGCGCGTTCGGGCTCACCGGCGGTCCCGGGTCGCCGCTCGACGGGGATGGAGCGGTGCTGAGCGGGATGGCCAGGGCGATCCGTCGTGGTGGACGCCTCGCGGTCTCAGCCTTCTCGGCCTACTTTCAGCTGCGGTACCTGGAGGAGCACGACGCCTTCGACGCGGAGGCCGGCGTCAACCACGAGCGCACGATCGTGAAGGACGAAGCGGGTACCGACGCTGAGGTCGACCTCTGGACCACCTGCTTCACGCCTCGTGAGCTGCGCCTGCTCGCAGCAGGCGCGGGGCTCGACGTCAGCGCCGTCTGGTCGGTGACGCCAGGTGCGTATCGGGCCGACCCGCCGTCGATCGACACGCCGGAGATGCTGCTGGTCGCCACCCGGCCCTGACCCGCCGACCGTGACCGGCGGCGCAGGACGGGTGTACGCTGCCCCGGCGCGCGATCCAGGCGTCTGCCTGGCGCGACCACGCATCCCCCTGTCCCCGAGTTCCCTGAAGGCCGATCCTTGTCCGACGACACCATGCCCCCCTACGAGCCCAACCCCGAAGCAACTGAGCCCGAGGGCTCTGGGTTCGGCACATTCGCCGAAGACGGCACCTACACCCCGCGCCAGATCACAGCCGACGACCTCGGCGGCAGCTTCGCTGACGCCATCGACGGCACCATGGTCTCGGTCGAGGACGGAATGCTCGTCGAGGGCACGGTGGTCAAGGTCGACCGCGACGAGGTCCTGCTCGACATCGGCTACAAGTCGGAAGGCGTGATCCCCAGCCGCGAGCTGTCGATCCGCAACGACGTCGACCCGAACGAGGTCGTCAGCCTGGGCGACAAGCTCGAGGCGCTGGTCCTCACCAAGGAGGACAAGGAAGGCCGCCTGGTCCTGTCCAAGAAGCGCGCTCAGTACGAGCGGGCCTGGGGCGACATCGAGCGGATCAAGGAAGAAGACGGCGTGGTCACCGGCCCCGTCATCGAGGTCGTCAAGGGCGGCCTCATCCTCGACATCGGCCTGCGCGGCTTCCTGCCGGCATCGCTCGTCGAGCTGCGCCGGGTGCGCGACCTGCAGCCCTACGTCGGTCGCAACATCGAAGCCAAGATCATCGAGCTCGACAAGAACCGCAACAACGTGGTCCTGTCCCGCCGTGCCTGGCTCGAGGAGACGCAGAAGGAGCAGCGTGAGGACTTCCTCGCCAACCTGAAGCCGGGCGAGGTCCGCAGCGGTGTCGTGTCGAGCGTCGTGAACTTCGGCGCCTTCGTCGACCTCGGTGGCATGGACGGCCTCATCCACGTGTCAGAGCTGTCCTGGAAGCACGTCGACCACCCCGGTTCCGTCGTCGCCGTGGGCGACGAGGTCACCGTCCAGGTGCTCGATGTCGACCTCGATCGGGAGCGCATCAGCCTCTCGCTCAAGGCCACGCAGCAGGATCCGTGGCAGGAGTTCGCCACCAGCCACCGCGTCGGCGAGCTGGTCTACGGCCGGGTCACCAAGCTGGTGCCGTTCGGCGCTTTCGTCCAGGTCGGCGAGGGCATCGAGGGCCTGGTCCACATCTCGGAGATGTCGGCCCACCACGTCGACCTCCCCGAGCAGGTCGTCACCCCCGGCGAGGAGCTGTGGGTCAAGATCATCGACCTCGACCTGCAGCGTCGCCGAATCAGCCTCTCGATCAAGCAGGCTGCCGAGGGTGGCGTCGTGGCCGCCGAGTACCAGGAGCACTTCGGCGAGCAGATGTACGACGCCGATGGCAACTACGTCGGCCCCGCCATCGAGCACTCCGAAGAGGCCGAGGCGGCCTGGGCGGAGTTCTACGAGGAGCCCGGCGCCGAGGGTGCTTCCCCTGCGCCCGAGGCCGCTGCCGCGGCAGAAGAGCCCGCAGCAGAGGAGCCCGCAGCACCGGCCGAGCCCGAGGGCGACGCCGACCAGGCCTGACCGGCCGCTCATACCTACCGGAACACGTGCTCTGGCGAGCACGTAGGTCGGTCGAACCATCCTCGCCCCATCGCGCTTCGCGGCGCTCAAGGTCGCGTAAGGTTCGACCGACCTTCCCTTGGTCGAATACCTGAGAAGAGGTGGGTGTGAGCTCCCGTCGAACGCTGATCCTGATCGCTGCGGTGCTGGTTGGTGCCATCGCCGCGTACGCGCTCTACACGTATGTCGGGGGCATCGAAGACGAGGCCAACGACAACGCCGAGCGCGTCCAGGTGTTCAAGATCGTCCAGGACATCCCCAAGGGCACCTTCGGTGACGAGGCGTTCGCCCTCGGGATGATCGAAGAGGACGTCATCGCGGCGGAGTACCGCCCGCCCACGGCCATCACCAGCCCGGCCCAGATCGACGGCCTGGTCGCCATCTCCGACCTCCCGGTCAACCAGGTCGTGGTGAGCAACCAGTTCGTGTCCCAGGCCGAGTCGCTCTCGACGTTCTCCAGCCTCCTCAAGAACAACGAGGTGGCCATCACCATCTCGATCGACCAGGTTCGAGGCGTCGCCGGCCTGCTGGTGCCGGGCGACTTCGTGAACATGCTCGTGGCCGTCTCGGGCTCTGGTGCTCCTGAAGGCGAGGAGGGGGCGCCGACCGGTGGCGGTGGCGACGTGTACAGCAGCCCGGCCCGCTACCTCTTCCAGAAGGTGCAGATCCTCGCGGTCGGCCAGACCCGCAAGCTCGAGCCGGGCGAGACGGCGGCCACCAACCCCGACGGCTCGCCGGTCACCAGCGGCACCTCGGGCCTGCTCACCTTCGCAGTGCCGGCCGAGGCAGCCCAGAAGATCGCTTCGGTCGAGGCCGGCGCCTTCTACCTGACGCTCGTCCCCAAGGACTACCAGCCCGAGCCGCTCGCGCCGCTCGACACCGCAGCGCCGCTGCCCGGCGAGACCGCTGGAGAGCTCACCCCCTACGGCCCCGAGGGTCGGCCGGAGTCCTGAGGGGTAGAGACCGAAGCAACCCGTTCGACTGACGCAGACAAGGATCGACTCCCATCGCTACAGACCCGCTGAACCTCGTGCCGGTCATCGTCCTCGACGACGATCAGGACGTACGCAACCGGTTGGTCGCGCAGCTGGGCGAGCGCGCCGTGGCCGTCGACTCGCTGCCCGCCCTCGTGGCGCGGCTCGACGGCACCCCGGTGGTCGTGATCCTCGGCCCGTCGTGTGTCGGCAGCGGCAGCCTCATCGAGGCCACCAACGAGCTGGCCGGCCACACTGAGGCCGCCACGATCCTCGTGACCAACGAGCTCTCGACGGAGCTGCTGCAGGGCGCTCTGCGCGCCGGTGTGAAGGACGTGCTCACCGCGCCCGTCGAAGATGATGTGCTGATCGCGGCGATCGATCGGGCCGGCGCTGCGCTCGGTCTCGTGCCGCAGCGCGAGATCTTCCAACCGGTCGAGCGAGATCTGCTCGAGCCCGACGGCGAGCGCGGGCGGGCGATCACCGTGTTCTCCACAAAGGGTGGCGCCGGCAAGTCCTTCATCGCCGCGAACCTGGCAGTGGTGCTGGCGCGGCGCAGCGACAAGCCCGTGGTCCTCGTCGACGCCGACCTGCAGTTCGGCGACATCGCAGTGATGCTGAAGCTCGCGCCTCAGCACACGATCGTCGACGCCGTCGGGTCGCTCGACCGGCTCGATGCCACGCTGCTCCAGCAGTTCCTGATGCGGCACGACTCGTCGGGCGTGCTGGTGCTCCCGGCGCCGCTCGAGCCCTCGTTCGCGGACCAGATCGGTGCCGGCGAGATGGTGAAGATCATCGAGCTGCTGCGCACCTTCGCCGGCCACATCGTCATCGACACCCCCGCCTACTTCAACGAGGTCGTGCTGGCGCTGATCGAGGAGAGCGACGAGGTGCTCCTCATCGCCGGGATGGACATCCCGAACATCAAGAACGTGAAGATCGGCCTGCAGACGATGCGGCTCCTGAACGTGCCGATGTCGAAGCTCCACCTGGTGCTCAACCGGGCCAACTCCAAGGTGAAGCTCGACGTCAGTGAGGTCGAGCGCACCCTGCAGATCAAGGCCGAATCGCTCGTCCCCAGCGACATGGTGGTTCCCCAGTCGGTCAACAAGGGCGTGCCCGTCGTGATCGATTCCCCCAAGTCTGGCGTCGCGAAGTCGATAGAGCAGATGGCAGACCTGTTCCTGCCGGAACAGGGACGACGCCGGCGTTGAGCGCCGTGCACGAGCACATGATCTGAAGGGATTAGCGGATGAGCCTCTACAAGCGCCTCCACGAGGTGCAGCAGGGCCCCGCAACGGCGGGCGCCACCAAACGACGAGATCCGGTGCTGGACGAGCTGCGCCAGCGCATCCACCACCACCTGATCGACGAGCTCGGTCCGATCCTCTACGACAAGCGCCTCTCCGAGGACGACCTCCGTCGGCGCGTCCACGAGCAGCTCCACTCGGCGCTGGCCCAGGAGCGCGCTCCGCTGTCCGCGGCCGACAAGGCCCAGCTCATCCAGGACGTCTCTGACGACATCCTCGGCTACGGCCCGATCGACAGGCTCCTGAAGGACGAGGAGATCTCCGAGGTCATGGTCAACGGGCCGGAGTCGGTCTACGTGGAGCGCGCCGGACGCATCGAGCGGACCGACGCCAGCTTCGTCGACGACACCCACCTGCGACGCATCATCGACAAGATCGTGAGCCAGGTCGGTCGCCGCATCGACGAGGCCGTGCCGATGGTCGATGCCCGCCTGCCCGACGGCTCCCGCGTGAACGCGGTGATCCACCCGCTGGCGGTCGGCGGGCCGTTCCTCACGATCCGAAAGTTCTCCAAGGACCCGTACCAGATCGACGATCTGATCCGCTTCGGCACGCTCAACGCCCACGCGGCCCGCTTCCTGCAGGCCTGCGTCGTCGGACGGCTCAACGTCATCGTCTCGGGTGGTACCGGCACCGGTAAGACGACGACCCTCAACGTGCTGTCGTCGTTCATCCCGGGCGATGAGCGCATCGTCACGGTGGAGGACGCGAAGGAGCTCCAGCTCATCCAGGACCACGTGCTGGCCCTCGAGGCCCGCCCGCCGAACATCGAGGGCAAGGGCCAGGTCACGATCCGCGACCTAGTGCGCAACTGCCTGCGCATGCGGCCCGACCGGGTGGTCGTGGGCGAGTGCCGTGGCGGCGAGGCGCTCGACATGCTCCAGGCCATGAACACCGGCCACGACGGCTCGATCACCACGATCCACTCCAACAGCCCCCGCGACACCTTGTCCCGCATCGAGACGATGACCCTCATGTCGGGCTTCGACCTGCCTGTGCGGGCCATCCGCGAGCAGATGGCGTCGGCCCTCGACCTGATCGTGCACCTCACCCGGCTGCGCGACGGAACTCGCCGCATCACGCACATCACCGAGGTGCAGGGCATGGAGGGCGACGTCATCACCCTCCAGGACGTCTTCCTGTTCGACTACGGCATGGGCGTCGACGAGCACGGCAAGTTCAAGGGCCACCTGAAGGCCACCGGCGTTCGTCCCAAGTTCACGGAGAAGCTCGCGGACCTCGGCATCCGCCTCGGACCAGAGGTGTTCCAACCGGAGCCCTTCGCCCGCCGCGCCGGAGCCAACTGATGCGACGCCTCGCGGCGGCGCTCCTGGCGCTCGTGGCGACGTTCGCAACCCTCGTCTCGGCGCCTGCTGCCGCGCAGGAGGAGCCGGCTCTCGAGATCCGGTCGGTCGACGCCACGGATCCCAGCGCGGTCAGCGTCACCTTCAGCTACGAGGGTGACCGGGGCGATCTTCGGGATCTCTCGGTTCGGGAGGACGACTTCCTCGTCGATGCCGCCAGCGCCGTCCCGCTCGGAGAGCGCCAGGCCCTCGGCATCGTGCTGGCGATCGACTCCTCGGGCTCGATGGCCGAGGGAGCGCTCATCGAGAGGGTGCTCGATGCCTCGCGCGCCTTCGTCCAGGAGAAGGCCCCTGCGGACCAGGTGGCCATCGTCACCTTCAGCCGCGAGGTGCGGGTGGTGCAGGAGCTGACGGCGGACAGCGACGTGCTGCTCGCCGCGCTCGAGGAGATCCCGCTGTCGGCCCAGACCGCGCTCTACGACGGCATCGTCCGATCGGCCGCGGTGCTCGACGAGTCAGAGCTGCAGCCCAACATCATCGTGTTCAGCGATGGTGAGGACAGCATCTCGACCGCCGACGCCGACCGCGCCCGAGCGTCGGTCCAGGCCATCGGCGGCTCCCTGTTCGCGATGGGCCTCCAGAACCCTGACTTCGAGTCGCTGGCGCAGATCGCCGACGGCACCGGCGGCACCGCTGCGGTCGCCAACGACGCCGGTCAGGTGCGTGCCCTGTTCGACTCGGTGCAGTCGACCCTGCGTCGCCAGTACGTGGTCACGTTCCCGTCCCGGGCCGAGGGCGGGTCCAACGCAGCGGTCACGCTCGCCGTCGGCGACGAGCGGGCGACTGCCGACTTCGTGGCGGGTTCCACGCAGAGCGCCACAGTCGAGCCCCCGAAGCCGGCGGCATCGCCCACCGGACCGGGTTTCCTGAGGAGCTCCGCCGGACTGCTCGTCGCCCTGCTGCTGGTGGCCGCTGCGGTGGGCATCGCCATCTACAGCCTCGCCAACACCTTCCTCACGAAGGAGAAGACGCTCAACGACGCCCTCGAGCCCTACGCCACCTATTCGGCGCCCGGCGCGGACGGCTTCGGCGACGAGAGCGACGGCGGCGACCAGCAGTTCGCCCAGACCGACTTCGTACGTCGTGCGGTGGAGGCCACAGGCGACTTCGCCAGCCGTCGCGGCTTCCTGGTGAAGGTCGAAGCCATGCTCGAGCAGGCCAACGTCGCTCTGCGACCGGCTGAGGCGATCTTCTTCTACGGCGCAGGCGTCGCCGTTCTCGGCCTCCTGCTGCTCGCCCTGCTCGGCTCGCTGTTCACGGCGCTGATCGGCACCTTCGTGCTCGCTCTGGTGCCGCCGGCGATCCTCAACTTCCTCGCCAGCCGTCGCCGGAAGCAGTTCAACGAGCTGCTGCCCGACACGCTGCACCTGCTGGCCAGCACCATGAGAGCGGGCTACTCGCTCATGCAGGGCGTGGAAGCGGTCTCGGCGGAGGTCTCCGAGCCCGTGGGTCGCGAGCTGCGCCGGGTGGTCACCGAGGCTCGCCTCGGGCGTCCGCTGGAGGAGTCGCTCGATGGGGTCGCCGACCGCATGGGATCGGCCGACTTCGCGTGGGCCGTCATGGCCATCAGGATCCAGCGCGAGGTGGGCGGCAACCTGTCCGAGCTGCTGGTGACGGTGGCCGACACGATGACCGAGCGCGAGCGGCTGCGGCGCGACGTCGCGGCGCTCACCGCCGAGGGCAAGATCAGCGCCATCGTGCTCGGCATCCTGCCCATCGGCCTCGGCGGGTTCATCTACACCGCCAACCCGGGCTACATGGACCCGCTCTTCGAGCAGACGATCGGCAAGTTCCTGCTGTTCGGTGCGATCGGCTGGGCGCTGTTCGGCATGTGGTGGATGAAGAAGACGATCGACATCGAGATCTGATGCGCAGCGACCTCCAAGAGACCCGGAGAACCGAATGTTGACCCTGGGCGTCATCGGAGTGGGGTTGGCGATCGCGCTCGTCATCTTCGCGATCCTCAGCCAGGCCGAGGAGCGATCGGTGGTGCGATCGTCGCTGCGCCAGCTCGACGACTACGAGGTCGAGTCGGTGCGCGAGAAGGAGCTGCTCGTACCGCTCCAGGACCGCCTGGTGGCTCCGCTCTTCGGCGGGCTCACCGACCTCGGCAAGCGCTTCACCCCCGAGGGCTACGTCGACACGGTGCGCAAGAAGCTCACCACTGCCGGCAAGGGCGATCAGGACTCCCTCGATCGCTTCCTCGCCGTCCAGGTGCTGTGCGTGGTGGCGGCGCTGCCTGCGGCTTACGTGGTGTACGCCTACGGGCCGCTCAGCGGCGGCATCGGGCGGCTGGCCATGACCGGCCTCGTGCTCTTCGCTCTGGTGGCGGGGCCGACGGCGATCCTGGATCGTCAGGTCGAGGAGCGCCAGTACGCCATCCGGGTGAAGCTGCCGGACGTCATGGACCTCCTGACGATCAGCGTGGAGGCCGGGCTCGGCTTCGAGCAGGCCCTCGATCGCACGGTCGCATCGGTGCCTGGGCCGCTGACCGAGGAGTTCGCCCGCATGCTCGGTGAGACCCGCGCCGGCTCCTCTCGCGCTGATGCCATGCGGGCCATGGACCAGCGCACCAACATCCCCGAGATCAGGTCGTTCGTGCTGGCCATCCTCCAGGCCGACACCTTCGGCGTGTCGATCGGACGGGTGCTGCGAGCCCAGGCCGACGAGATGCGCATCAAGCGCCGCCAGCTGGCTCAGGAGAAGGCGCAGAAGGCTCCGGTGAAGATGCTGATCCCCATGGTGTTCTGCATCTTCCCGGCGCTCTTCGTGATCGTTCTCGGACCCGCAGCGCTCAACATCGTCGACTCGTTCT
>DATCYI010000374.1:0-7602 GCA_036570385.1 Acidimicrobiales bacterium
CGGCTCGCTCGGCGGCGGTCCGGCGCCGGGCCCTGCGGGCCGCCTCCACCGCGTCCGACCGCGGCGGCTCGTCCGACCCGGTGCGGATGTACCTGAAGGAGATCGGCCGGGTCCCGCTGCTCACCGGTGCCGAGGAGGTCGAGTTCTCGCGCCGCATCGAGACCGGCGGCTTCGCCGCGGCCAAGCTGGCCGACATCGCCGCCAGCGGGGGCATGGCCGGCCTCGAGTTCAGCGAGCGACGCGAGCTTCAGCGGTCGATCCGGCGGGGCGAGGACGCCCGTGAGGTCCTGATCGAGGCGAACCTGCGCCTGGTCGTGTCGATCGCCAAGCGCTACGTCGGGCGGGGGATGCACTTCCTCGACCTGATCCAGGAGGGCAACCTCGGCCTGATGCGTGCGGTCGAGAAGTTCGACTACACGAAGGGCTTCAAGTTCTCCACGTACGCCACGTGGTGGATCCGCCAGGCCATCACCCGGGCCATCGCCGACCAGGCCCGCACGATCCGCATCCCGGTGCACATGGTCGAGTCGATCAACAAGGTCCACCGGATCCAGCGCCAGATGGTGCAGGAGCTCGAGCGCGAGCCCACCGTCGAGGAGCTGGCCGAGCGGGTCGGCCTCACCGAGGACCGGGTGCGGGAGATCCAGCGAATCAGCCTCGACCTGCTGTCGCTCGACGCACCAGTGGGGGAGGAGGACGACTCCAACCTCGCCGACTTCATCGAGGACCAGGCCGCCGAGGCGCCCGCCGACGTCGCCGCCCGGCGCATGCTGAACCGGGCCGTGATCGACGCCCTCGACGAGCTCAACGACCGTGAGAAGGCCGTCGTGCGGCTCCGCTTCGGCCTCGACGACGGCCAGGCCCGCACCCTCGAAGAGGTCGGCAAGGAGTTCGGCGTCACCCGGGAGCGGATCCGCCAGATCGAGTCGAAGACCCTCGCGAAGCTCCGCCACCCCCACCGCAGCCAAAAGCTCCGCGACTACCTCGACGGCGAGTAGCGCCTCCGCGATCGTGGTTGGATCAGGGGCCGGAGCCGCCGCTATCCTGCCAACTCCCTTCCGGGGTAGCTCAGTTGGTAGAGCACGCGACTGTTAATCGTGTTGTCGGGAGTTCGAGCCTCCCCCCCGGAGCTCAGAGGTAGCGCGTCAGCCGCGGGCGGCGCGGCGCAGGAGGTGCACGTTGGCGACGGGGGCGTCGTCGACGGTGGTGTCGTCCTGGTCCTCTTGCTCGACCTCGTCCTGGTGCTGCGCACGAGCCGGGATGTCGACGCGCGGGGCGCCGCTGACCTGCGTGTGGCGGATCAGCCACTCGGTGAGCTCGGCCGCGGGCTTGGGGCGGGACAGGAGGAAGCCCTGGGCGATGTCGCAGCCGAGGTCGGCCAGCGCGTGCCAGGTGTCGACGTCCTCGACGCCCTCGGCCACCACGTTCAGGTTCAGCTCGTGGGCCAGGTGGGTGGCGGCCCGCATGATGGCGGTGCCGTCGGTGCCGATGGCCTGCACGAAGGACTTGTCGATCTTCACCTCGTCGACCGGGAGCTTGCTCAGGTAGCTGAGCGAGGAGTAGCCGGTGCCGAAGTCGTCGATGGAGATCCGCACGCCCTGGTCCCGCAGGCCCTGCAGGATCGCCGCGGTGGACACGATGTCGCCCACCAGGCAGCTCTCCGTGAGCTCGAGGGTGAGGACGTTGCCGGGGACGCCGGCGTCGGCCAGGCAGCGCACCACGAGGCCGACCACGTCGCCGCCGAGGAGGTTCTTGGGGGAGAGGTTCACCGCCACGTTGAGGTGGATGCCCTGGGCCCGCCAGGCGGCGGCCTGGGCCAGGCTGCGGCGCAGCACCCGCTCGGTGAGCAGGTTGATCAGGCCCGTGGTCTCGGCCATGGGGATGAACTCGTCGGGGGCGACGCTGCCGTAGCTCGCGCTGGTCCAGCGCACGAGGCTCTCCACGCCGTGGACGACACCTGTCGAGAGGGCCACGAGGGGCTGGAAGTGGACTTCGAGGGCGTCTTCGTCGAGGTCTCGGCGCAGCTCGGTCACGAGCGCCAGGCCACGAACGTCGTTGTCGTCGCGGTCGCGGCTGTAGACCTCGACGCCCTGCTGGGCCTGCTTGGCGACGTACATCGCCACGTCGGCCCGCTGCAGGAGGACCTCTGCGCTGCGGCCGTGCACCGGGGCGACGGCGACGCCGATGCTGGCCCCGATCTCGATCGACAGCCCGTCGAGCTGCAGCGGCACGGTGAGCGCGGCGCGCAGGTCGGCGGCGACCTCGGAGGCGCGGTGGGTGTCGGCGTCGCAGAGCAGCACCGCGAACTCGTCTCCGCCGAGTCGGGCGATGAGGGCATCTACGCCCACCGATAGCCGCCCGACGAGGCGGCTGGCGGCGGCGATCAGGACGCGGTCGCCGGCGGAGTGCCCGAGGGTGTCGTTGATCTGCTTGAAGCGGTCGAGGTCGATCATCATCACGGCGAGCGTCTCGTGCTCGGTGAGCGCGTCGACCGTGCGCTCCATGAAGTGGCGGCGGTTGGGGAGGCCCGTGAGGTAGTCGTGGAGCGACTGGTACTCCTTCTCGGCGCCCTCGGCCCTCACCGCCTCGATGAGCCCGTCGGCCTGGATGCGGGTGCTGGCGTGGCCGGCCAGCAGCTCGATCATCTGCACGTCGTCTGCGTCGAAGGTCCCCCCACCGATGCGGTCGGCGACGAGCATGGCGGTGATCGCTCCGTGGGGCGTGGGCGGCAGCCCGATCACTATCGCCTCGCGGGTGCCGAGGCCGGACTGGCGGCGCACGCCGAGGGTCTCCTCGCCGACCAGCAGGCGGGTCTCGCCGGAGATGGCGGCTCGACACCACGTCGGCTTGCCGAGCTCGGTCACCAGGCCACCGCCGACCAGCCGCGTCGAGATCATGTCGCCGTCGTCGACCAGGACGATCTCGACCGTCCCGGCCCGAAGGAGCTTGGCGGTCTCGGCGAGCACGGTGGTCATGGTCGCCGTCGCCCCTCGGGCGCTGCCGAGCGAGGCGATGAACTCGTGGGTGTGCTGGAGGTGGGTGAGGCGCTGGTGGACCTTGGTCCAGGCCAGGTACAGCGCGGCGACGGCGCCGATGACGGGAACCGTGGCCAGCAGCATCACGGGGTTGTGCGCGATGACGATGGCGGTGATCATCGCCAGCCCGATGTTGGCGAGGACGTTGGCCGACGCCGCTGAGATCGTGTCCGGGATCTCCACCAGCGACGCGGTGTGGGCCCGCAGCGACGCAGCCGGGTCGGCCATGACGTTCGCGAGCACGATCAGTGCCCCGCCGGCGAGGACCATGGCCATGAGGCCAGGGGGGCCGAGAGGGGCGGCGTCGTCGAGGACGGCGCGGTGGACGCCCACGACGACCGCGGCCTCGAGCGCGGTCCCGGCGAGCCGGTATGCCAGCGTGGCGCCCCGCAGCCCCCGCAGGGGAAGGCCGACGGCGGCGCCGCCGAGGCGCGTGAGGATCAGGGTGGTGGGTGAGAGGGCGAGCACCCCGATGAACAGCGGGATCTCGGCCAGCGACACCGCGTAGCTGCCGCGGCCGTAGGGGAGCTGGACCACGAACGCGGCGGTCAGCACGAACATCGCCGCGAGGACGATCCACGGCACGTCGACCGCAGGGGCGGCGCGATCGAGCGCGCCTACCAGCGCGCCGAAGCCGGCGGCGACGCCGGCCATGAGCAAGGCGAGGGCCCAGGTGGCCGCGTTCTCGCCCGCGCCGGTCTGCGCCTCGTCATCCGACCTGTTGCTGGTCGCGGGTTGCTCAGCGCCTGACCACACCCTCGAGGTCGTCCTTCCGCTCCGGACCGCAGTTTGCGACCGCCCAACCTCGAACGTATGCACGGACCGTGACCAGGTCAACGCTCTACGCGTTGAAAAGGACCGAAATGGCTCGGCTCGCGGCTTGCGGGGCCGAGAAAGGCCCGAATGGACTAGTCCGCGGGGGCCCTTCGCCGGTGAGAGGCCGCCCGGGACGGACCGCTACGGTGTTGCACCCTCGGGGCCCGTAGCTCAGTGGTCAGAGCAGGCGACTCATAATCGCTCGGTCGTGGGTTCGATACCCACCGGGCCCACCACCTCCGACCAGGCCCCGCCCTCAGCGGGCGCCGGGTTGAAGTCGTAGCGCACGCGGCCCTTGGCCAGCGCGACCAGGCTGGCCGATGTGGATCCGTAGGTGCGGCCCTCGATGGTGCGCCGCACGATCAGCGCCCTGGAGTCGTCGGTGGCGAGGCCGGCGCCGGCCATGAGCTGGATCCACGGGCCCCAGGTCTGCGCGGTCGACGTCTCCTCGCCGTTCAGCTCCGGATCGGGGAGCGCCGCGAGCAGGGGCGTGAAGTGGGGGACGAGCGGGTCGTCGTCGTCGAGCCCGCCGTTGACGAGGATGTGGTTGCCGATGCCGAGCTCGCGGGTGACCAGCTCGCTCCCGTCCCACGACCACAAGGTGGCTCCGGAGAGGTCGGCGCGGAGCAGGTGGAAGCCGTCGTGGCTCGTGACGTCGAGGTCGGCTGGGGTCTCGCCACGCAGGGCCTGAAGCGCGAGGGTGCCTCGGGTGGGGCGGGTCGAGCCGTCCTCTGGGGCCGGCCGGCGCACGCCGTTGAGCAGCGCCGTGAGGGCCGGGCGGGAGCGGTCGACGGCCATCCAGGTGCCACCGGCCACGCGGTCACGACCGCCGATCAGGCCCTCCCAGTCGCCGCCCCAGTGGGTGCCGGGCGGATCCCACGCTCGCTCCACGAACTCGTCGCGCACCGCGCCGGCGAGGACGGGCCAGCGCCCGCCGGGGGTCACGCGGAGCAGGAGGGTGCACACGACGGCGTCGCCTGGGTCAGAGGTCTCCGAGCCAGGCCGGAGCGTGGTCGAGGAGGTGGTGGCTCACGTCGGCGCAGCGGTCGAGCACGTCGCAGAGCTGCTCCTGGCCGGTGAAGAGCCGGGCGAGGGACACCTCGACGCGGGCCACGATGGTGAGGCTGCGCTCGGAGGGGTCGGTGGCCGAGGGGTAGGAGTCGATGGCCGACACCTCGAGCGGCAGGTCGGCGGTGCCGATGCCGGCCAGCTCGGTGGCCAGCAGCAGCAGGTCGGGCCCGCTGGGCAGCGGTGGAAGCGACCACGTGAACAGCAGCGGGAACCAGAAGCTGTCGGGCGGGTCCTCGTCTTCGGGGAGGCCGATCACGAGGTCTTCGAACGAGAGCAGCGTGCGGGGATCGACCTCGAGGGAGAGGTGCAGGTCGAGCGGGCCGCCGCACGCCTCCTCGGGGTGGAGGTCGACCTCCCACGCCTGGCGCAGGGAGTAGGTCTCGACGAAGTGGCGCTCGTCGTGCACGTGGAAGCCGTGGTCGACGGCGTGGTCCTTCAGATCTGCGACGAAACCGGCGATGTCGATGGCGGCCACGACACCAGCCTGCCACGGCGGTGGGACGGTTAGGACTCGTGCGGGTGGGCGAACGCCTATCCGCACGAGTCCTCAAGGTAGGTTCGACCGTCTCATGCGCGACGAGCTGCTCCTCGAGGTGCTCCACGACACCGCCACCGCGGTTCGGGTCGCGCTCGATGCCCTCGACGACTGGGGCAGCGCCCGCACCCGCCCCGGCCAGTACCTGAGCGACCTGGCGGCCGACGAGGCGGCGCTGGCCGTGCTCGCCAAGGCCGGCCTGGGCGTGATGAGCGAGGAGTCGGGCGTCCACGACGTCGAGCGCGACCTCGTGGTGGTCATCGATCCGGTCGACGGCAGCACCAACGCCAGCCGGGGCCTCCCCTGGTACGCCACCAGCCTGTGCGTGGTCGACGGCGACGGAGCGCGCGTCGCCCTGGTGGTCGACCAGGCCGGCGGTTCTCGCTTCGAGGCGGTCCGCGGCGGTGGAGCGCACGTCGACGGGCGGCCGCTGGCCCCTACCGGCTGCACCGAGCTCGGCGATGCCCTCGTCGGCCTCTCCGGCCTGCCCCCGTGGTGGTTCGGCTGGAAGCAGTTCCGGGCCTACGGCGCAGTCGCCCTCGACCTGTGCGCGGTGGCCGCCGGCGCCTTCGACGCCTACGTCGACTGCAGCCCGAGCGCCCATGGGTCCTGGGACTACCTGGGGGGCATGCTCATCTGCCAGGAGGCCGGCGCGTCGGTGGTCGATGCGTGGGACCGAGACCTCGTCACCCTCGACCACAAGGCGCGGCGCACGCCGGTGGCGGGGGCCACCGCCGAGCTGCTCGCCGAGGCGGTGGCAGCGCGGCGCCGCTTCACCGAGCACCCCATGTGGGCGGGCGAGCTCGAGTCGTAACAGCGACCTGGTGACCGATTCGCACCAGTAGCCTGTGCCGGTGGAGACCGCACCTGCCCCACAGCCGTCGTGATCGGCAAGCTTCACCACCTGGCGCTGCAGCTCTACCGGCGCCTTCCCGTCACCGCGCGGCGACAGGTCGTGCGCACCATCGCCCCCACCTACACGGTCGGCTCCATGGTGATCATCGAGCGGTCCGACGGGGCGATGCTCCTCGCCCGCCTGTCCTACCGCAACAGCTGGGGCGTGCCCGGCGGCCTGCTCAAGCGGGGCGAGACGCCGGCTGATGCGGCGGTGCGCGAGGTGCGTGAGGAGGTCGGCATCGACATCGAGGTGGTGGGCGATCCCGCCGTCGTCGTCGACGCCGAGGCCCAGCGGGTCGACGTGATCTTCAAGGGGCGTCCGACTGCGACCGGTGCCGAGCAGGTACCCGTGCCGTCGTCACCGGAGATCGTGGAGGTCGCGTGGTTCCCGCCCGACCACCTGCCCGACCTCCAGTTCGAGACCAGCGGTGCCCTGATGGCCCTGGCCCGACGGGCGGTGGTGGCCGACGGGCGCCGGCTCGTGCCCATCGAGGGGCAGGGTCAGCTCTCTTCAGCTGCTGAGTGACGACACCAGGCGGCGCTGGCGCGCCGAGCACGGGTGCCGCAGCTTCGTCAGCGCCTTGGCCTCGATCTGGCGGATCCGCTCGCGCGTGACGTTGTAGCGGCGCCCCACCTCGTCGAGGGTGAGCGGCTGCTCGCCGTAGAGGCCGAACCGCAGCGAGAGGATCTCGCGCTCCCGCTCGTTCAGGTGCTCGAGCAGCGAGAGGAGGTCGTCGCGGGCGAGGGAGCGAGCGGCCGCGTCGAACGGCGCCTCCGCGCTGTCGTCGGCGACGAGGTCGCCCAGCTCTGCGTCGTCGTCGCCGATGCTGACCGAGAGGGAGACGAGGTCGGGAGCGGCGCGCAGCGCGACCTCGACGCGATCGACGGCCAGGCCGGTGTGCTCGGCCAGCTCCGCGGCCGACGGCTCGCGACCGAGCGTCTTGAGCAGCGTGCCGGAGGCCTTCGAGAGCACCGCCATGGTGTCGACCAGGTGGGACGGGAGCCGGATCGTGCGGCCCTTGTCGGCGATGCCCCGCCCGATGGCCTGGCGGATCCACCATGTTGCGTAGGTGGAGAACTTGAAGCCCTTGCGGTGGTCGAACTTCTCGACCGCTCGCATCAGGCCGAGGTTGCCCTCCTGGATCAGGTCGAGCAGGGCCATGCCGCTGCCCTGGTAGCGCTTGGCGATCGACACGACCAGCCGCAGGTTCGACTGGATGAAGGTGCGGCGGGCGGCGTCGGCGGCCG
>DATCYI010000375.1:0-2551 GCA_036570385.1 Acidimicrobiales bacterium
TCGCGGTAGCCCTGTGCCGCGCCGGTGCTCGTTTCCGGGGGCTCAGGCGGGGGCGGCCGTTGGGGCCCGCTCAGGCGGGGGTTGGGGCTGGGGTGAGGCTCTGGCTCAGGCGGCGTTGGGCTACGTAGCCGGTGGCGGCTATCAGGCCGGCGGCGGCGAAGGCTCCTCGTTCGGAGGAGAGGGCCACCACCAGGCCGAGGACGGGGGCGCCGACGCCTTGGGCCAGGTCGAAGAACAGGGAGAAGGTGCTGACGGCCTGGCTGCGCTCGTGCTCAGGGACACCCTCCAGCGCCGCGGAGAAGAGCGCCGGGTAGAGGAGCGACATGCCGATGCCGAGGCCGATCACCGCGAGCCACACGGCGATCACCGAAGCCCACAGGGCCATTATCAATCCGCCGAAGCACACGGCGGCTAGCGCGATCGTGGATGCCCGCTGCCAGCCGAGGCGGTCCGGCAGCTTGGCACCGAACACGCGGATCGCCAGGATCATCCCGGCGTAGGCGAAGAACACCGCTCCGGTGTCGTGCAGGCCGATCTCCGGGCCGTACACCGCCAGGAACGCGGCGAACCCGGTGAAGGGGATGAGCCCGAGCAGCAGGATGACGCCCGGTCCGAGCGCTGCCGGGTGCAGCAGCGAGGTGGGCCGTTCGGCGGTGCGGTTGCTCACCTGCGGGGTGCCCAGCCCGAAGACGGCCGCGGCGATCGAGGCCAGGCCCGCCACCACCCAGACGCGATGGAAGCCGGCACTGTCGGCGAGGTGCTCGCCGAGCGCAGGGCCCAGCGCCAACCCGCTGTAGAGCGCGACGCTGAAGTAGGACGCCGCCTCACCACGGCGATGGGCGGGGGCCATGTCCTGGATCGCGGTTGCCGCACCTACGAACACGGCAGCCTCGCCGATGCCCGTGATCAGCCGCAGGGCCACCAGAGGCGCCACCGAGTCCACCTGGGTGTAGGTGAGCGTCGTGACCCCGACGATGAGGGCACCTCCGCTCAACAGGAGCCGACGCCCGTAGCGGTCCCCGATGCGCCCGGCCCAGGGCCGCACGATCGCGGCCGACACAGCGAACGCCCCTACGACCACTCCGACGGCGAGCCCGTCACCGCCGAGCTCGTCCTTGACGTAGCGGGGGAGGGTGGGCAGGAGCGAACCGAGGCCGATGAAGTACCCGAACGTCGCAAGGGTGACGATGAGGAAGCGACCGGTGACCATCCGCTCCACGGGTGTCGGCGCGGCAGGCGCAGCGCCGACGAGGGAGGGATCGCTCACAGGAGGGTGCAACCAGCGCGAGAGCCGATCCCTTCCCAACCCGGCCATGTCGTGCGGTGGTAGCAAGGGCGGATGCAGACGACAGAGCTCGCCACAGGCCTCCAGTTCCCCGAAGGACCGATCGCCATGGACGACGGCAGCATCGTCCTGGTCGAGATCGCCCGTGGCACCCTCACCCGGGTGTCTCCGGATGGCTCGGTGACGGTCGTCGCGGAGCTCGGGGGCGGCCCGAACGGCGCGGCCCTCGGCCCCGATGGCGCGGTGTACGTGTGCAACAACGGGGGGTGCTTCACCTGGGAGCACGTGATGGGCTTCACCCTGCCGGGCCCGGTGCCCGATGCCTGGGAGGGCGGCTCGATCCAGCGGGTCGACCTCGACACCGGTGAGGTCACGACCCTCTACACCGCGAGCTCCTCCGGGCCGCTGCGGGCGCCGAACGACATCGTGTTCGACGCCCACGGCGGCTTCTGGTTCACCGACCACGGCGTGCGCCTCGAGCGCTCCAGCGACCGCACCGGCGTGCACTACGCGACGATCGACGGCTCGTCGTGCCAGGAGGTCATCTTCCCGACCGACGCGCCCAACGGCATCGGCCTCTCGCCCGCCGGCGACCGGATCTACGTGGCCGAGACCCACACGGGGCGCGTCTTCTACTGGGACGTCACCGGTCCGGGGCAGGTGTCCACCGACAACCCGGTCGGCAACGGCGGCCACCTCCTCGCCGGCCTGCCCGGGATGCAGTTCCTCGACAGCCTCGCCGTCGACGGCGAGGGCTGGGTGTGCGTCGGCACGCTGGTGAACGGTGCGATCACCGCCATCTCGCCCGACGGCGAGACCGTCGACCAGATCCCGATGCCCGACCCGCTGGTCACCAACATCTGCTTCGGCGGCCCCGACATGCGCACCGCCTACGTCACGCTCTCGGGCACCGGCGCCCTCGTCTCCTTCGAGTGGCCCCGCCGCGGCCTGCGCCTCCACAACGCCCGCTGACCGCAGCGATCCCCGGGCGAACCTGCGGCCATTCTTCGCGGTTTTCCGCGGGTTTCGGCCGCAGGTTGTGACCCTGTTTCGGGCATGACGGGGGTGCACCAGTAGCCTTGGACGGCTATGGCACGGGCGCGCACCTTCTTCGTCGAGACGCTCGGGTGCCCCAAGAACCAGGTCGACTCCGACAAGCTGGTGGGCACCTTCCTCGCCGACGGCATGCTCCCGACCGACGACGCCGAGGTCGCCGACCTCGTGGTGGTCAACACCTGTGCCTTCATCGAAGACGCGCGCCAGGAG
>DATCYI010000376.1:0-8151 GCA_036570385.1 Acidimicrobiales bacterium
CGATCGGCGAACCCATGGCACCCCGATCGACGACGAAGGTCTTGGCCGCCATGTCGCCCACCCGGCGGTGCCCGACGGTGGTCAGCGCGACGATGCCGCCGACGAGGGGCAGCACGTAGGGGAACCCGTCGAGGACCCACAGCACCCAGCGCAGCAGCGCCTTGCCGAGCCCGGGGGCCCGCCCGTCCTCGCCCACGACCCGAAGGCCCGTGATCAGCTTGCCGATGGTCCAGCCAGTGAGGCCCTGGAGCACCACCAGCATGGCCAGGTTGGCCCCCCAGAACATCGCGGTGGCGCCCACGTTGATCGTGTCCGAGAAGTAGACGCGCTCGTCGACGTCGGTCATGTCGAAGCAGAAGCCGCCCTGGTCTTCGAGGAAGTCGTCGCAGAACTGCTCGCCCGAGCGGTCGAGCCGGTCCTCGGGGAGGTACTCCATGCTCGCCGTGACGAGCATCACCGCTGGGATGATCACCAGCGCGGCGTCGATCAGGGCGGCCAGCACCCGCCGGCCCATGACCTTCGTCGGATCCGACTGCGTGGGGACGGCCATCGAGCCGTTCTACCACCGCGCCCCGCGCTCGGGATCGCATGTCTTCCGGGCGAGGGGCGGCCAGTAGCCTTGGCCCTCATGCCTGCCACGCCTGATCCCAGCCTGTTCGACAAGATCGTCAACCTCTGCAAGCGGCGTGGCTTCATCTTCCCGTCCGCCGAGATCTACGGCGGCTTCCGCTCCACCTACGACTACGGGCCCCTCGGCGTGCTGATGCTGCGCAACGTCAAGGACTCCTGGTGGCGCTCGATGGTGCAGCGGCGCCACGACGTGGTCGGGCTCGACGCGTCGATCCTGAGCCCGCCCGCGGTGTGGGAGGCGTCGGGCCACCTGGCCAACTTCACCGACCCGCTCGTCGACTGCAAGGAGTGCAAGGAGCGCTTCCGGCTCGACAAGCTCGACGACCCCGGCACCTGCCCCAGCTGCGGCGCCAAGGACAGCTTCACCGAGGCCCGCCAGTTCAACCTGATGTTCAAGACGCACGCCGGGCCCGTCGAGGGCGCCGGCCACGACGTCTACCTGCGACCGGAGACGGCGCAGGGCATGTTCCTCAACTTCAAGAACATCCTCGAGACGTCGCGCAAGAAGCCGCCCTTCGGCATCGCCCAGGTGGGCAAGTCGTTCCGCAACGAGATCACCCCCGGCAACTTCGTGTTCCGCACCCGCGAGTTCGAGCAGATGGAGATGGAGTTCTTCGTGCCGCCGGCCGAGGCCGACCAGTGGTACGAGCACTGGTGCCAGGCTCGCTACGACTGGTACGTCGAGCTCGGGATGGACCCTGAGAAGCTGCGGCTGCGCCCCCACGAGGCCGACGAGCTCTCGCACTACTCATCGGCCACCTCCGACGTCGAGTACCTGTTCCCGTGGGGCTGGGACGAGCTCGAGGGCATCGCCAACCGGGGCGACTACGACCTCACCCAGCACGCCAAGCACTCAGGCGAGCGGCTCGAGTTCTTCGACCAGACCACCAACGAGCACTACGTGCCGCACGTGATCGAGCCGGCCGCCGGTGCCACCCGCACGATGATGGCCTTCCTCATGGACGCCTACGACGAGGAGGAGGTCAACGGCGAGCAGCGCACGGTGCTGCGCCTGCACCCCCGCCTGGCGCCCTACCAGGTCGCGGTGCTGCCGCTCTCCAAGAAGGACACCCTCACACCGGTCGCCCGCGAGGTCTTCGACCTGCTCAGCGGCCACCTGATGTGCGACTACGACGAGACCCAGGCCATCGGCCGGCGCTACCGCCGCCAGGACGAGGTCGGCACCCCCGTGTGCATCACCGTCGACTTCGACACGCTCGATGACCGTGCCGTCACCGTGCGTGACCGGGACTCGATGGAGCAGGAGCGGGTCGCCATCGACGAGCTGCTTTCCCTCCTCCTGGCCCGTCTGACCTGATTCGTCCCGGTTCCAGGCACCGGAAGCGCCCACATCGCGCAGTACGCGGATAGGTGGTTGAGGTACCCGAAGTAGCCCCCTAAGGTGTTTCTACGCGAGGGCTGTTCCCGCCCGCCCAGCCCTCGCCAGCAGCGACCGCCAGCCGTCCCTCCCGTGGATGTGGCGGTCGTTGCGCGTCCGGGCCGAGGGCGCCCGGTGAACGCACCGCCTAGGTGCTGCGTAGGGTTGCGGCGTGGCTTTCGTGTACGGGTTCGACCACAAGCACAGGCGCCCGCCGATGGAGCAGAAGGACCTCCTCGGCGGCAAGGGGGCGAACCTGGCCGAGATGAGCTCGGTGCTCGGGCTGCCCGTTCCGCCCGGCTTCACCATCACCACCGACGCCTGCCGCGCCTACCTGGCCGACGGCTGGCCCGAAGGGCTCGACGCGGAGGTGGCCAAGGCGCTCCGCAAGGTCGAGCGGGCCATGGGCAAGAAGCTCGGTGACGCCACGGACCCGCTGCTGGTGAGCGTGAGGTCCGGGGCCAAGCAGTCGATGCCGGGGATGATGGACACCGTCTTGAACCTCGGCCTGAACGACGAGTCGGTGCTCGGACTGGCCGCTCAGACCGACAACGAGCGCTTCGCCTTCGACTCCTACCGCCGGTTCATCGCCATGTACGCCGAGATCGTGCTCGGCCTCGACGGCGAGGCCTTCGACCGGCTGCTCGAGACCGCCCGCGAGTGGGACGGCGTCGAGCTCGACCGCGACATCAGCGCCGACACTCTGCGCCACCTGTGCGGGCGGTACCAGCAGATCGTCGCCGAGCAGAGCGGCGCGCCGTTCCCGCAGGACCCCGAGGTGCAGCTCCGCCAGGCCATCGAGGCGGTGTTCCGCTCGTGGGGCGGCGACCGAGCTGTCGCCTACCGCGTCCGCGAGCAGATCCCGCACGACCTCGGCACCGCCGTGAACGTGCAGACGATGGTGTTCGGCAACCGCGACGACAGCTCGGGCACCGGCGTGGGCTTCACCCGCAACGCGTCCACGGGCGAGGCGGTGCCCTACGGCGACTTCCTGCTCAACGCCCAGGGCGAGGACGTGGTCGCCGGCATCCGCCGCACCCAGGACCTCGACGACCTGAAGAAGGTCTTCCCCGACGTGCACGCCGAGCTGCTCGGGATCTTCGCCACCCTCGAGCGCCACTACCGCGACATGTGCGACACCGAGTTCACCATCGAGCAGGGCAAGCTCTGGATGCTCCAGACGCGCGTCGGCAAGCGCACCGGCGCGGCGGCGCTCAAGATGGCGGTCGACATGACCACCCGCCAGCGCGGCGGCTGGCGCATCACGCAGGCCGAAGCCATCCAGCGGGTCACCGCCGACCACCTTGACCAGGTGCTGCACCCCCAGTTCGCGGCCGCCGAGCACGACGTCATCGCGTCGGGCCTCCCGGCTTCGCCGGGAGCCGCGGTGGGCCGCGCCTACTTCACGGCCGACGCAGCGGTGGAGGCGGCCGGGCGGGGCGAGGCGGTCATCCTTGTCCGCAGCGAGACGTCGCCGGAGGACATCTCCGGCATGCAGGTGTCGCAGGGCATCCTCACCGTCCACGGCGGGCTGGTGAGCCATGCTGCGGTCGTCGCCCGCGGCTGGGGCATCCCCGCCATCGTCGGCGCCGAGGGCGTGAAGCTGGCCGACGACCACTTCACCGCAGGCGATGCCACGGTGCGCGAGGGCGATGTCATCTCGCTCGACGGCGCGACTGGCCACGTGGTGCTCGGCGAGCTGGCCCTCGCCGCGGCCGAGCCGCCCGAGGAGCTCAGCACGCTGCTCTCCTGGGCCGACCGCCTGAGGCGCGGGAAGATGGCCGTGCGAGCCAACGCCGACACAGGGCCCGACGCCGCGGCGGCCCGGCGCTTCGGGGCCGAGGGCATCGGGCTGTGCCGCACCGAGCACATGTTCCTCGCCGAGGACCGGCTGCCGATCGTGCGGCGCATGATCCTGGCCGGCTCGCCCGACGAGGAGACCGCCGCCCTCGAGGAGCTGCGTATCGCCCAGCAGGTCGACTTCACCGAGATCCTCGAGGCCATGGACGGGCTGCCGGTCACGATCCGGCTGCTCGACCCGCCGCTGCACGAGTTCCTCCCGTCGGTGGAGGACCTCAAGGTGCTCGAGGCCACCCGAGCACTAACCCCCGACGAGTCCGAGCTGCTCGCTGCCGCGGAGGAGTGGAGCGAGCACAACCCGATGCTCGGCACCCGGGGTGTGCGCCTCGGCGTCATGAAGCCGGGCCTCTACGCCATGCAGGTGCGCGCTCTGCTGGCCGCGGCGCGCGACCGCGTCGAGGCCGGCGGCAAGCCGATCGTCGAGATCATGATCCCGCTGACCGTCAGCCGCGAGGAGCTGCGACTGGCCCGCAGCTGGGTCACCGAGGTGGTCGACGAGGCGCGCGCCGCAGGCGGCGACGACCTGCACGTCACCATCGGCACCATGGTCGAGACGCCCCGCGCCGCGGTGCACGCGGCGGCCCTGGCCGAGGTGGCCGACTTCTTCTCCTTCGGCACCAACGACCTCACCCAGATGGTCTTCGGCTTCAGTCGTGACGACGTCGAGGCCCACCTCATGCCCGTCTACCTCGAAGCCGGCCTGCTGCGCAGCAACCCGTTCGAGACCATCGACGTGAACGGCGTCGGAGAGCTCGTCGCGCTCGGCGTCGAGCGCGGTCGCGCCGCCAACCCGGACCTCGAGCTCGGCGTGTGCGGCGAGCACGGCGGCGACCCGGCATCCATAGCGTTCTTCCACTCCGTCGGGCTCGACTACGTGTCGTGCTCTCCGTATCGGGTACCGATTGCCAGGCTGGCCGCTGCTCAGGCCATCCTGGCGTCGTCGGCCACCGCTCGCTAGCGCCCAAAGGACCAGCTGTTGCTCGCATCCCTCAGCTCCATCGCGACCTTCGCCTCGGAGGGCTCCTCCAAGGAGAACTTCGCCGACTTCCACGTGGACCTCTGGGTGTGGGGCGCGTTCCTCGCAGTCGTCGTGGTCCTGCTCGTCGCCGACCTGCTCCTGGTCCACAAGACCGCTCACGTCATCTCCACCAAGGAGGCGGCGATCGAGTCCGCGATCTGGATCTCGATCGGCCTCGCCTTCACGTTCGTCGTGTGGGGCGCCTGGGGCGGCCAGGCCGCCGGTGAGTACATCTCCGGCTACCTGATCGAGAAGAGCCTCTCGGTCGACAACGTGTTCGTCTGGGCGATCATCATGAGCTACTTCGCGGTCCCCCGCGAGTTCCAGTTCAGGGTGCTGTTCTGGGGCGTCTTCGGGGCGCTGGTGCTGCGCTTCATCTTCATCTTCGCCGGGGTCGGGCTCCTCGAGCGCTTCGAGTGGATGCTGTTCGTGTTCGGCGGGTTCCTGATCATCACGGCCATCCGCCTGCTGCGCCACGACGACGCTGAGATCCACCCCGAGAACAACCCCGTGCTGAAGCTCGTGCGCCGGATCGTGCCGTCGACCAGCGAGTACCACGGCCAGTCGATGTTCACGCACATCAACGGCAAGCGGCTGGCGACCCCGCTGTTCGCCGTGCTGATCGTGATCGAGACGAGCGATGTGATCTTCGCCGTCGACTCGATCCCGGCGATCCTCGCCGTGAGCCGTCACACGTTCATCGTGTTCAGCTCCAACGCCTTCGCCATCCTCGGCCTCCGGGCGCTCTACTTCCTGCTCGCCGACCTGCGGGACAAGTTCGACTACCTGCAGCCCGGGCTGGCCGTAATCCTCGCCTTCGTCGGCGTGAAGATGATCCTGGCCGAGTGGTACCACATCCCGACCTTCGCCTCGCTCGGTGTGATCGCCCTCGTGCTGGCGACGGCGATCATCGCGTCGCTCAAGCTCGACCGGCCCGACGGCCACTCCGAGGAGGCCCTCACCGCCCACGAGGGTGACGGGCTCAAGATGCTCGAGGACGAGCCGGCCAACGAGTAGCGAGACAGTGGCCACCGGGCGGTTCGCGCCGAGCCCGACGGGCGTCCTGCACCTCGGGAACCTCCGCACAGCGCTGCTGGCCTGGCTGTTCGCCAGGTCGTCGGGTGGTCGCTTCCTGATGCGCGTCGACGACCTCGACCCGGTGCTCAGCGACGCCGACCATGAAGCGCAGCAGCTCGCCGACCTGGCCGAGCTGGGCGTCGAGTGGGACCTGCCGGTCGTCCGCCAGTCGGAGCGACGAAGCGCCCACGAGGCGGCGCTGGCCGAGCTGGCCGCCGCGGGGCTCACCTACGAGTGCTGGTGCAGCCGGCGCGAGATCCTCGAGGCCAGCGAGGCGCCCCATGCCGACCTGCGGGCCGGGACGGTGCCGCCGGGGGCTTATCCCGGGACCTGTCGCGATCTCACCGGAGAGGAGAGGCGCGAGCGGGCAGCGCAGGGGCGCCCCGCGGCGGTGCGGCTCAGGTCGGCGGGAGGGTCGGTGACCGTCGTCGACCGCCTGCGGGGCCCGGTGACCACGGTGATCGACGACGTCGTGCTGCGCCGCAACGACGGCGTGCCCGCCTACAACCTCGCGACGGTGCTCGACGACGCCGACATGGGGGTCGAGGAGGTGGTGCGAGGTGACGACCTGCTCAGCTCCACGCCCCGGCAGGCCCACCTGGCCGACCTGCTCGGCCGGGCCCGGCCGACCTGGGCGCACGTGCCCCTTGTGGTCGGAGCCGACGGCGATCGCCTGGCCAAGCGCCACGGCGCCGTCACGATGGCCGACCTCGCCGCAGAGGGCGTCGACGGAGCCGGGGTGCGGGCTCTCCTAGCCACCAGCCTCGGGCTGGCCGCCCCCGGGGAGGCCGTGACCATGCAGCAGCTCCTCGACCGCTTCGACCCCGCCGCGCTGCCCACCGACCCCTGGGTGATCTGACCCGAGCGCGTCCGGGGACGGGGTGCTGCCCGGCGCCGCTACCGTCGAGACGTGGGCATCGTCGACGAGGACATCGTGGCCGTGCGTGCCGCGAGCGACATCGTGGCGATCATCACCAAGTACACGCAGCTGCGCCGCTCCGGCTCGCGCTGGGTGGGGCTCTGCCCGTTCCACGCCGAGAAGACGCCGTCGTTCAGCGTCAACCAGGAGCTCGGGGTCTACCGCTGCTGGGGCTGCCAGGTATCGGGCGACGCCATCACGTTCATCCGTGAGAAGGAGCAGCTCGACTTCGTGGCCGCGGTGGAGCTGCTGGCCGGCTGGGCCGGGATCACGCTCCGCTACGACGACAAGGACCAGGGCGCCGGCCGGATGCGGCGGGCCAAGCTGGTCGACGCCGTGGCCAGCGCCGTCGCCTGGTACCACGAGCGCCTGCTCTCGGCCCCTGACGCCGCTGTCGCCCGCCGCTACCTGCGCGAGCGGGGCCTCACGGGCGACGAGGTGCGGGCCTTCCAGATCGGCTGGGCCCCGGAGGGCTGGGACACCCTCGTGAAGGCCCTCCGGCTGCCCGACGACATCGTCGAGGAGAGCGGCATCGGCTTCGTCAACCGCACCCGGCGCCAGACCGATCGCTTCCGGGGCCGCATCCTGTTCCCGATCTTCGACGCCAACGGCGATGCCGTCGGCTTCGGCGGCCGTGTGATGCCCGGCAGCGACGACCCCCGCAAGTACGTCAACACGCCCGAGACGGTCCTGTACCAGAAGTCGAAGCTGCTCTACGCGCTGAACTGGTCGAAGGGCCGCATCGTCAAGGACGACCGGGCGATCGTGTGCGAGGGCTACACCGACGTCATCGGCTTCGCCCGGGCCGGCGTGCCGGCGGCGGTCGCCACCTGCGGCACGGCCCTCACCGAGGAGCACGTGCGGCTTCTGCGCCGCTACGCACGGCGCCTCGTGCTCGCCTTCGACGCCGACGCCGCGGGCCAGGCCGCCGCGGAGCGGTTCTACCAGTGGGAGCGCGAGCACGAGCTCGAGGTGTCGGTCGCCGCGCTGCCGGCGGGCGTCGACCCGGCCGAGCTGGCGGGCAGCGATCCGGAGGCCCTGGCCGCGGCCGTCGAGAACGCGGTGCCGTTCCTCAAGTTCCGAGTGGATCGGGTGCTCGGTGCCGCCACCATGAGTACGGTCGAGGGGCGGGCCCGTGCTGCCGAAGCCGCTCTGGAGGTGATCCGTGAGCATCCCAGCGACCTGGTGCGCGACCAGTACGTCATGGAGGTCGCCGGACGCTGCCGGGTCGAACCCGACGTCTTGCGCGCCGCGCTGCAGCGGCCGCCA
>DATCYI010000377.1:0-3096 GCA_036570385.1 Acidimicrobiales bacterium
CCGGTCGGTCGGCTGGCCATCTGTCCGCCCGGCGCCGGCGCGCTCGACGCGCCCACGGCTGCGGGCGGCGTAGAGGAGCCCGGCCATGCCGTTGGGCTGCTTGCCCAGGGCCAGGGCAGTGACGGCTATCGCCGCGAACACGAGCCCGGCCAGCTCAGGGGCCTCTGACTGCACGAGGGGGAGGGCGGCGAAGAGGAGCCCGCCGAAGAGCGCTCCGGTGACGGTGGTGATCCCGCCGACCACCGCGAAGAGGAACAGCAAGACGTTGTAGAGCGGCTCGAAGTCGAGCTGACCGGCGGTGAAGCCGAGGCCGCCGTAGAGGGCGCCGGCCAGGCCCGCGATGGCCGACGACAGCGCGAAGACAGCGAGCTTGGTGCGCCGGATGTCGAGCCCGAGCGTGGCGCACGCGGCCGGGCTGTCGCGCATGGCTGCGAGGCGCCGCCCGAAGGAGCCGCGCCGCAGCGCGAGCACGCCGATGCCGACGAGCGCGAACACGAGGGCGCAGAGCACCGCGAACGCCTCGTCGCCGACGAAGTCGACGCCGAAGATCTCCAGGCGCCCCACCTTCACGCCGCCGAGGCCGTAGATCCTGGTGTCCTGGAAGATGACGTCGCGCGACACCTGGGCGAGGGCGAAGGTGACCAGCGCGAGGTAGAGGCCCTGCAGCCGCATCGCCGGGAGCGCGATCACGACTCCGAGCGGCACCGCGATGAGGGCGGCGGCGACCATGCCCCAGATGCTGCTCCCGTTGCCGACCTCGCTCATGGCGAACGCGCCGAGCCCGAAGAACACGTACTGGGCCAGCGAGATCTGCCCGGAGTAGCCCGTGAGCAGCACGAGCGACAGCAGCAGCGTGGCGTAGACGAGGGCTCGGGTGAGGTCGAGCAGGTTGTCGCCCGCCACCGAGGCCAGCAGCGCCATAGCGGGCACGAACACGCCGGCTCGCACCAACGTGGCCGGCAGGCGCGGCACCGGCGGCGTGTCCCGGCCGACCACCCGACCGACCGCGAGCTTGGCCTCGGGCAGGGCGAGCAGCATCAGGAACAGGAAGATCCCGGGCACGCCGACCTGGAGGTGGTTCCACAGCTCGGTGGTGGGGAACGCGATCGGCGCGTAGCCCTGCACGAGCCCGAGGATCACCGCCCCGGCGAAGGTGAGCGGCAGGCTCCGGAGCCGGCCGAACACCGCGGCGCCGTAGGCGCTCAGCACGAAGAACGTGAGGTTGATGGCGTCGAGCGCGCCGGCGGTGGGCGCGTAGAGCACGCCGGCGCCGGCGGCCAGCACCGAGCCGAGCACCCAGCTGGTGCGGGCGATCGACGTGTGGGGCGCACCGGTGAGGGCCGCGAGGTCCGCGTCGTCGACCACCGCCCGCATGGCGATCCCGGTCCGTGTGGCCCGCAGCAGGTAGCGCAGGCCGACAGCCACCGCCACGGCGAGCACCAGGAAGGCGACCTCGTCCCAGCGGATGCGGGCCCCGGCGATCGTGACCGAGCGGTCACCGAAGAGGTAGTCGGGGGTGCGCTGCTGGCCGTTGGCCTGGAAGAGGTACTGCGCCACCCCGATGAGGAGGATGGTGAGCGCGATGGTGACGGTGAGCGTCGTGCCGGGAGCGGCGCCGCGGAAGCTGCGCATGGTGCGCTCGAGGCCGAGCCCGACCAGCGGTGCCAGCACCAGCAAGACGATGGCCAGCGCCACGGGGGTGGGCAGGCCGGCCTCCGCCTTGAGGTCGTGGTACACGAACGCCGCGATCATCCCCACCGCTCCGTGGGCGAAGTTGAAGACGCCGGTGGTGGTGTAGGTGAGCACCAGGCCGCTGGCGGCGATGGCGAAGACGCAGCCCCCGCTGAGGCCGATGAGGGTGAACTGGACGAAGCCCGACAGCGAGCCGGCTCCCTCCCATGCCCGGATCAGCAGCCAGAGCCCGGCGACCGCTCCGAGCCCGACGAAGGCCGCGAGCTGGCGGTCGGCGCGGGCGCGGGCAACGAGGCTCGTCAGCACTGGAACCCTTGGTCCGGGAACACCTTGTGCCAGGCGCCGCCGCGCACCTCGAGGATCTGGAAGCACTGGGTGAGCTTCTTGTCGGCGATGTTGATCGGGGCGACGAGGCCGTCGCCCGTGTACTCCTTCATCCCGTTGAGGTGCTCGAGGATGCTGGCCTGCGTGGGGTCTGGGCCTGCGGCGCGCAGGGCCGTGACGAAGATGTCGGCGGCGACCCAGCTCAATATCGCGAAGAAGTCGAGGTCGGCACCGGGGGCGGTGCGCTCGTACCAGGTCTTCATCTCCTGCATCTTCGGGCTGCCGTCCTCCGGGACGGCGAAGATGAGGCCCACCTGCGTGCCCTCCGCGTCCTCGCCGGCCACCTGGAGGAACTTCTGCCCGTAGACCTGGGCGCCGTAGAACGGCACCTTCGGGAAGTAGCCGACGTCGCCGAAGGCCCGGGCCAGGTTCGCCATGGCGTTCACCTCGGCGACCGTGATCACGAAGTCGATGCCCTTGGACTTCATGTCGGTGGCCTGCGAGCGGAAGTTCGTAGCGGTCGGTGCCACGGGGTAGGTGGCGACCACTGGGATGCCCGCCTTCTCGAAGTCGATCTTGTAGGAGGCGCTCTGGTTCACGCCGGTGGCGACGTCCTGGTAGAAGATCGCCGGCTTGCTGATCCCCTCGGTGCGCTTGAAGTACTCGATGATGCCGGCGAGGCCGTTGCCGGCACCGGGGGTGGGATCGCGCGGGTTCGGCGAGAAGTTGTTCTCAGCTGCCGCCCTGGTGAGGGTGGCGGCCACCGAGACGTCGGCCACGCCCATCGAGTCGATGACCGGCGCGCCACCGTCGTCGACCACCGAGGTGCTCCCGACGAAGGCGAGGACCTGGCCGGCCAGCTTCTCGGTCTCGGCGCGGTTGGTGGCGGCCTGGAAGCGGTCGTCGGCGACGACGAGGGAGAGCTGGCGCCCGCACACGCCGCCCTTGTTGTTGATCATGTTGAAGTAGGCCTTGACCCCGTTGACGCCGGTCTGGCCGAACTTCGGCACGAGGCCGCTCAGCTGGCTGACGTTGCCCACCTTGATCTCGGTGGGGGTGACCCCTGGGCTGGTGGCCGAG
>DATCYI010000378.1:0-1537 GCA_036570385.1 Acidimicrobiales bacterium
CGCCGCGCGCCACCCTCGCCCTCCAGCGCGTGGCCCGCGCCCGGGCCGCCGCCAGCGGCCGCACCTACGTCGTACCCGACGACCTGAAGGCTCTCGTCGAGCCGGTCATCGCCCACCGCCTCCTCGTCACCCCGGAGGCGCAGATCCAAGGCGTGTCACCGGCGGACGCGCTGATCGAGGTCTTGCGGTCGGTGCCGGTTCCGGCGGGCAAGCCGCGCCAATGACCGCGCTGTGCTGACCCGCCAGGGCTGGCTCGTCGTGCTCGGCGGGGCGGCGCTCGTCGCGGCCGGCCGCGTGCTGGGGCTCACGGAGCTGTTCGTGCTGGGCGTGGTGGCGGGAGCCCTGCTGATCGGCGCCGCGCTCCTGACTGCGGCCTCACGCCTCGAGCTGCAGGTCGGCCGGTCGGTGCACCCGACACGGGTGCACGTCGGCACGCAGAGCCGGGTCGACCTCACCATCCGCAACCTGCGAGCAGCCGGCACGCCCGTGCTGCGCCTGCGCGACCCGGTGTCGGGCACCCGCGGGGCCGACCTGCTCGTGCCCCCGCTCGGAAAGGGAGAGCGCACGCTCGCCGCCTACCGGCTCCCCACCGACCGGCGGGGCCTGCTGCGCATCGGCCCGCTCGACGTCGTGGTGGGCGACCCGTTCGGGCTGACGAGCATCACGACGGTGGCCGCCCCGATGGTGGAGGTCACGGTCTACCCCCGGATCGACGAGATCCAGCCGCTCCCCTACACGACGGGCCACGACCCGCTGGCCGGCGCCCGCCAGCCGAACTCGCTCGGCCGTACCGGCGAGGACTTCTACGCCCTGCGCCCCTACGTGGTGGGCGACGACCTCCGTCGCGTCCACTGGCCGTCCTCCGCCCGTCACGACGAGCTGCTCATCCGCCAGAACGAGCTCCCGTGGCAGGGCCGCACCACCGTCCTGCTCGACGTTCGCAAGGCCGCACACAACGGCGACTCGCTGGAGGTCGCGGTGTCCGTCGCCGCCAGCGTCGTGGCCGCCACCGCCCGCCGCCACGACCTGGTGCGCCTGGTCACCAGCAACGGCTCCGACTCCGACTTCGCCCCAGGCTCCGACCACATCGAGGCGATCATGGAGCACCTCGCGGTGGTGCCCGCGTCCGCGGGCAGCCTCCGCCGCTCGGTCGAGATCCTCGGCCGGCGCTCCACCGGCGGGGCGCTCGTGGTGATCGTCGCCGACGTCCCGAGCGAGGACCTGTCGGCGGTGACCAGCCTGCGAGGGCGCTACGGCTCGCTCACCATCGTGCAGATCGACCGGTCAGCCTGGGACCCGAGCGCCGCGATCGGCCCCGCACCCTCGGTCCCGGTGCTGCGGGTGACGCGCGACGCTCCGTTCCCGCAGACCTGGAACACCTACGTGCGCTCGATGTCGGCCAGCGGCCGGCGAGCGACCGCGGCGGGACGGCGATGAGGACCACCTCGCGCTCCATCGTCTTGTCCGCCGAGGTAGGCCTCACCGTCGTCACGCTCGCCGCGGTCGTAGGCATGGCCCGGCTGTTCGACGGCGGTGG
>DATCYI010000379.1:0-3854 GCA_036570385.1 Acidimicrobiales bacterium
ATCTCGTCGATCTCGTCGAACCAGCTGGCTGCGTGACGGGCCAGCAGGCAGGTGTAGCCGGGCGAGAACCCCGCGCCGACGACGACGGGCACCCCCCGCTCGGCGGCTTCGGGGCCGAGGTCGAGGAGGGCTTGGACGTCGTCGAGCCCGTCGGCGCACGACACCACGGGCCGGCCCTGCGCCATGTGCTCACGGGCTTGGTCCACGTGTGCGGCGCTCGGCCCTGCCAGCAGGACGGCGTCGGTCTCACGCACCGGCTCGCCCCACCCGCCGTCGACCGCCTTGTCGCCGGTGCTGGCGACGACGGCTTCACGCCGCGAGCCGTTCGGATCGACGATGACGACCTCGTCGACGTCGTCCGCCTCCACGAGCTGGCGGGCGGCACGCGCCCCCACTGCGCCCGCGCCGACGAGCAGGACCGACGTCATCGTTGCGCCGCCCGGGGGGCGACGAGCCAGCCGCGCTGCACTACTTGAGCTCGGGCCCGGTCAGCTCCCGCCAGCCGCCGTCCTGGGGTGGCGTGCCGCCGGTGCCCCGCAGGCGCAGGACCCCAGCGATGAACCCGGCGATCCCGAGGGCGACGAGCGCTCGGCGCAGCAGTGCCATCAGGGACTCCTCCGGAGGGACGGGGCGTTGACGAGCGGCGGGCGCCGCGTCCACTGCACGCTACCAACGCCACCCACCCCCGCGAACTCGTGGCCGCACGCCGCAAGAACCAGGCCGGCAACCACAAGCCCACCGAGCACCGCCACACTGGATCGGTGCCTCGCCGCCCCCACGACGACCCGCTGCCACCCCACGCCGCGCCGTGGCCCGACGACCACCGTCCAACCGAGTTCCAGCAGGCCGTCATCGACGCCGTGAGCGAGCTCCGGGCGGGCGAGCTGGTCAGCTATGGCGAGCTCGCCGAGGAGCTGGGTCGCCCGGGCGGCGGCCAGGCCGTGGCCAACGTGCTGCGCCGCGCGCCCGGCCTACCCTGGTGGCGCGTGGTCCCGGCCGAGGGTCGCCTGTACCGAACGCACGCCCCCACCCAGGGCCCTTTGCTAGAAGCCGAAGGCCACCACATCGACGAGCACCGTCGCGTCCACCCCCGCGTTGGCTGATCAGGCGCGCGATCCACACGTGCAACCCGGGTGACTTCTCCGGGATCGACGCGCTCGTGGTGGTCGACGTACCCCATCCCCATCGCTGACCCAGGTGGTGGGCCAGCAAGAACGAGCCTGCGCCGAAGAAGTTCGCCGACGATGCGGGCCTGGCCGCATGGGGGGGACAATCGGGGCATGGCTGTACCACCCACCACTTGCCGCAGCTGCACTGGGCCCTGAACGTGGGCGCCTATCGGGTCTCGCCGTGGCGCTTCGGGCTCGTTCCGCTCGTGTCGCTCATCCTGCCGGGTCTGTGGTTGGCCCGCGGTGGCTCTACCTCGGCGGGCGTAGGCGCAGCCATCGTCGGACTGGCCGTTTCCTCCATCGGCGCTTCACTGGTGTTCGTGGTACGAGATCGGTGGACCCACGAGGTGCACCTGCAATCGGCGATCGGTTGGGGGCTCACCGCCGTCGGGGCGTTGGTACCGATAATCCTCTTCACCGGTTGGTTGCCGTCCCGCCGGACCAGCTCGCGTGTCTTGATCGAGACCGTGGCTGGTCGGGCCGCGGTCGGACTCGCGGTCACCGTCGTGCTGATGGCGATGTTCCTCTACACAACCTCGCCTCGACGCGCCGGGGGGTGGCTCCAGAGGTGGATGGCGCGCCGATGGGGACACGGCGTCTGTCGAGGCTGCGGCATGGCGATCTACCACGGCCCAGAACATCCGTGCTCCTACTGCGGTGAAGTCACCGAGCTCACCGACGGAGAGGCCACAGGGAAGTCACCGCTGCGCTGAGCAGGAGTCGCAGGAACGGGTCCGGTGGCCACATGTCAGCCGCCGGCAAGAACTGGGGACCCAGCGGCTTGTGTGTCAGGTCAGCTGGCGTCGCAGCCAGTACCAGCCGTCGATGGCGCCCTCGACCAAGAGCAGCGCGAGCCCTACCGGTGGGAGCGCCAGCAGGAGAGTGCCCGCCACCACCCCGTCGGGGCCCACAGAGCGCTTCATCGGGCCGGTGAGCGCGCAGACCAGCGGGAGCGCCAGCAGCACCCTGCGGTCGAGGATGTCCCGGTCGTCGTGCACCTGGAGCCACCACACCTCTTGCAGCGGGTCGTCGCCAACACGGTCGAGGACCCTCTTGCACGTGGCCATCGGGGGCCCGTGCAGCTCGCGGAGCTGGTGGAGACGACGACGCGTCTCCACCTCTGCCACCGGCGCCGTGGCCTCCTCGCGCACGAGGATCTCGTCGCGCAGGACGCCGTCGTCGCAGAGGTACGTCCCCAGGTGCTCGCCTTCCGGCGACAGGATCCTGAACGAAGGGTCGTCTGCTGCTTCGTACAAGCCGATCGAGAAGACCGGGCCGTCGCTCGCGGAGATCCTCCATGCGTGCACGGGTGACGATAGGACCAGGCCGGCGACGAAGTCCTCGAGAAGGCCGGGCGTGTCCTCGTCCGACTCGATGCGCGCCAATTGACGGTCGTCGACGTCCCAGTACCCGAGCGCTCCGTCGACCAGCGGTGCGCCGACGAACACCTCCGAGGTCTCCAGGAAGTGACGCGACGGGACGCCACGCCCAGTCAACCGATCCGCCCCCACCGGACAATCATGCCCTGACAGCGCGTCACCGCCTGGTCGACGGAGTGATCTCGGGGATCGTGCCGCCACGGCCGGCGCTCTCCCAGGTGAGAGGTGGTGGGGCTAGCAAGAATCGAACTTGCGACCTCATCCTTATCAGGGATGCGCTCTAACCGACTGAGCTATAGCCCCGGGAGGTGTCGAAGTTAGTCGCGCGGGCGCTGGCCAGGCGAGCCAGCACGGGGACGGGCGGCTGGGTCCTCCTCGAGGACCGTGACCCGCACCCCGCCGGTGAGGTCGCTCAGCAGGTTGAACAGCAGGGTCAGCACCACCGCGGTGGCGGCGCCGGCCAGGACCAGCACGATCCCGCCCAGCGCGAAGGCCTGGAAGATCCGTCCGTCCTCGAAGGTGAAGGAGCCCTCGAGCACCTCGCCCTCGGGGCAGTCCTCGTCATCGACGGGTTCGTCGACCGGCTCGATCGGGCCCTCGAGCTCGGTGGTGTCGCTGCCGGCGGGGTCGAACTGGTCGACCGGCACCGTGGTGGTCAGCCCGGGCTGCGTGGTGGGGGTGGTGTCGGCGTCCTCGCCATCGATCGGCTCGCAGTTGCCGAAGCCACCGACCGAGGTGACGAAGCTCTCGACGTCGTCGATCGTGCCGGCGCTGCGCGCCGCGCCCCACAGGAGCGCCGATGCGACGCAGATGATCAGGTAGATCGCCAGGAAGAACAGCACCGAGATCTTGAGCACCGACCACGGCTCGATGTGCCGCACGATGCGCCGCACCTTGCGGGCCCGGACCTTGCGCCCGCGCTTCTCACCGTCGCCTCCGCTGGGGAGTCGCGAGCCTTGCCGGCCGGGCGCCCGGCCGGGACCGGGCGTGCCGGTGGATCCGCCAGCCGCCACAGCCACACCACCTGGTGTGCGGTTCGGAGCTGGCTTCGGCTTCACCTCACCGGGTTCGCGCTCTCCGGGCTTCGTCGGCTCGCGCGGCGAGTCGGGACCGGGCGGCTCAGGAGGCATCCGGGCGAGTCTACGACAGCACCCGGTGCGCCCAGATCCATGCTGCCGTCAGCCGCGACGGGCTCTGGCTCGAGCGGTGGCATCGCCGAAGGTGACCTCCACCCACACGTCGGTGCCGGCGGCCGCCCAGCCCACCAGCTCGGCGCCGTTGGCCTCGGCCACCTCGCGCGCCGACG
>DATCYI010000380.1:0-2195 GCA_036570385.1 Acidimicrobiales bacterium
CAGCACCGGCCGGTCGTGCACGAAGCGCTGCAGCGAGAACCCGGCGCCGGCGCCGGCGTCGAGCAACGGGCTCGTGGTCGGCACGTTGGCGTCGACGAGCCCGGTGAGCTGACCCAGCCACCGACCGATCAGCCGGCTCACGACCGGGTTGGTCGACAGGTACTTGGCCTGGTCCTGGTCCGCCAGGGCGGTCATGGGTCGCGGCGGTCGGAGCCGCTGCGCCTGAGGTGCACGAACAGCTCGGCGATCAGGCCCAGCGACGCCAGCTGCACCGCCACCACCACCAGCAGCACGCCGGCCATCAGCGCGGGCCGGTCGCCCACCCGCTCGCCGCTGATGCGCAGCACCAGCATCCACGTGAGCAGCGCGCCGCCCACCGCGCCGGTGAGCGCGGCGATCCCGCCGAAGAGGTGGAACGGGCGGGCGTTGTAGGTGGTGAGGAACTTGACGGTGACGAGGTCGAGCAGGCCCCGCCAGAACCGCTCGGCGCCGAACTTCGACTGGCCCTCGGCCCGAGCGTGGTGCGTCACGTCGACCTCGCCGGTGCGGTAGCCGGCCCACGCCGCGAGCACCGGGATGTAGCGGTGCAGCTCGCCGTAGAGGTCGATGTCGCGGGCGACGTCGGCGCGCATGGCCTTGAAGCCGCTGTTGAAGTCCCGCCCCGGCACGCCGGTGACCCGCGCCGTCGCCCAGTTGTAGAGGCGCGACGGCAGCACCTTGGCGGCGCGGTCGTTGCGGTGCTTGCGGCGGCCGGTCACGAGGTCGACCGGGCCGTCGATGCCCTCGGCGGTGCCGTCGAGCGCAGCGAGCAGGCGAGGTAGCTCGGACGGGTCGTCCTGGCCGTCGGCGTCCATCAGCACGATCACGTCGCCCTTGGCCACGCCCAGGCCCCGGCGCAGCGCGGCCGACTTCCCCCGGTTCATGCGCATGCGCTCCACCCGCACGCCGGGCAGCGCGAGCGCCTCGACCACGTCGGCGGTGCCGTCGCGGCTGCCGTCGTCGACCACCACCACCTCGCTCGCATCGGCCAGCCCCTCGAGGGTGGACACGAGCCGCGGGAGCAGGTTCGGCAGGCTCTCGGCCTCGTCGAAGGCAGGGATCACGACCGAGATCTGCACGTGACGACCCTAGTGGCGCGTCAGGGCACGTTTGCGCCCGTCCGCGGCGGCCAGTGCCGGCGCTCGCGGCGCCCGGTTCCCAGGATCTGTGGGCGCGTGAGCACGCATGCCGTGCTCTGGCGCCCACAGATCTGGTTGCCGGCGGAGGTAAGGGGCCGTTTGGCCCAGGGGAGGCGGTGGTAGCGTTCCGGGCCGATGAGCCGGCTTTGCGACGAGGACTTCGAGCGCGCCCTCGCGCGTGCCCGCGAGGGCGACGAAGCCGCCTGGGCTGTGCTCTACGACTCGCTCGCCCCGCAGGTGCTCGGCTACCTCCGGGTGAAGGGCGCCGCCGACCCCGAGGAGGTGCTGGGCGACGTCTTCCTGCACGTCGCGAGGGGTGTCGACGCCTTCGAGGGCGAGGCATCGCAGTTCCGCTCCTGGGTGTTCGTGATCGCCACGTCGCGCCTCTACGACGAGCGCCGCCGCATGCGCCGCAAGCCCACCGACCCGCTCGAGGCCGGCGTCGAGGACCACCTCTGCTCCACCGCCGACGTCGAGGCCGAGGTCGAGCGCTCCGCCGCCGCCACCGAGGTGCAGCACCTGCTCGGCGCCCTCACCGACGACCAGCGGGCCGTCGTCGAGCTGAAGATCTTCGGTGAGCTCACCTCGCAGGAGGCCGCCGACATCCTGGGCAAGCCCGTCGGGGCCGTGAAGGCCCAGTACCGCCGGGCCCTCGGCGCGCTCCGCCGCCAGATCGACGCCCCCACAGCGGGCGAGTCCGCCGCCACCGATCGCACCGTCGTTCCCTTCCCCGCACCCGTATCCCTACGGGTCCCCACGGCGGTAACACGAGGATCATGACCTCGCGCGCCCGCCACCACGACGAGCCCGAGCTCGCGCCGCCGGCCGAGCTGGTGCGCCTCCACGCCGCGCTGCGCCACGGTCCCTCCCCGGCCACGCGAGCCAAGCACCTCGCAGCGATGGCCGCAGCCGCCCGCGAGAGCACCTCCACACCTGCCGGTCGCTTCGCCTCTCGGGGCGTGCGCGGCATCGTCGCCGTCGTGGCCACGCTCGCCGTCACCAGCGGCCTGGCCGCCG
>DATCYI010000381.1:0-3227 GCA_036570385.1 Acidimicrobiales bacterium
CGAGGATCCCGTGCAGTCGATGGAGCTCAGCCACCGCGTCCGGCTCAGCGGTGACCACCAGGTTCTCGAGCGCATCGCGCAGCTCCTCGAACATGTTCCTAGCGTACACCAGTTCGCCCCTGTTTGCACCGAAAAGTCCAATGATTCCAAGGCTTTTCTTGACGAGATCTCGGCCCGACAGAGCCCAACAGCAAACCAGGCGTGGAGCCCGAGCCGGCACCCCGCCCGCCTCGCCGCGCCCTTGCCCTTCGCCCGGCGCCGAACCGCCGGGTCCGCGGGTCCGCGGAACCACCGGCCGGTGGCAGGCTGCGGAGATGGGACGGTTGCGATGGTCGGCGCCGCGACGCGAGGACGACGCTGACTGGGCTGCGCTGCTCGCTGCCATCGAGGCGGCCGACCAGCGGGGCGAGATCTACGAGGTGGCCGACCTGGCCGACGAGTGGGCTTCGGTGTGGGCCCACCCGGAGACCGACTCCGTGTTCGTGTGGGACCGTCACGAGCTCGTGGCCTTCGGCTGGCTCAAGACCCAGGTCGGCCAGGCCAAGGAGCACCGCATCGCCTGCTGGGGAGGGGTCCGACCCTCGCGCCGCGGGCAGGGGATCGGCCGCGCGCTGCTCGACTGGCAGCTGGAGCGAGCCAGCGCCATCGCACACGACCTCGATCCGGCCCTGGCCACCCATGTCAACCTCGACGTGCTCGACGGCCAGCCTGCGTTGCGAGCCCTGGCCGACCGGGCCGGCTTCGAGCCCACCCGGCGCTTCCTCGACGTGGTCCGACCCACATCGCTCGAGCTGGCGCCGGCCGTCGCCCCCGAAGGCCTCACGCTGACCCAGTGGAGCCGCGACCTCGACGAGGCGGCCCGCGCCGCCCACGCCGACTCGTTCCGGGACCACTGGGGGAGCGAACCTCGCACCGAGGAGGAGTGGCGCCAGTGGTACACGGGGCACCGCCACTTCCGGCCCGACCTGTCGACGCTCGTGGTGGAGCCGAGCACCGGCGAGGTCGTCTCGTTCGTGCTGTGCGCCGCCTACCCGCAGGACTGGGAGACGACGCCGGTGGAGGCGTGGATCCACTCCGTCGGTACCCGCCCGGCCTGGCGGGGCAGGAGAGCGGCGCGCGCCGCTCTCACCGAGGCCCTGGCCCGGATCGCGGCGAGCGACACCGGCTTCGAGGGGGCCATCCTCGGTGTCGATGCCGCCAACCCCACCGGCGCCCTCGAGCTCTACCGCAGCCTCGGCTTCGCCGATCGCCGAGCCGTGACGGTGATGAGCCGCACCCCCTAGGGGCGGGCTCTCAGCTGAGCCCCAGCATGCGGCGGGCGTTGCCGCGCATGATCTTCTCCACCACGTCCGGCGCCACGCCGCGCATCAGCTCCGTGGCGATGGCCTTGGTGTGGGGCCAGGTGGAGTCGGTGTGGGGGTAGTCGGTCTCGAAGGTGATGTTGTCCACGCCGACCTTGTCGAGGCAGTCGATGCCGTGCTGGTCGCGGAAGAAGCAGCCGTAGATCTGCCGGTAGTAGTAGGTGGACGGCGGCTCGGGCACGAGGTCGGCCACCTCGCCCCAGGCCCGGTGCTCGCGCCACACGTCGTCGGCGCGCTCGAGGATGTACGGGATCCAGCCGATCTGGCCCTCGCTGTAGGCCAGCTTCAGCTCGGGGAACTGCACGAGCTTGCCGGAGAACAGCCAGTCGGTCATCGACGCCATGGCGTTGCCGAAGCTCAGCGTGGCGGCCACGGCCACCGGCGCGTCGCCTGAGGTGGCGGGCACGCGCGACGACGAGCCGATGTGCATGCAGATGACGGTCTGCGTGTCCTGGCAGGCCGCGATGAACCGGTCCCACTCGCCGGAGTGGATCGACGGCAGGCCGAGGTGCGGTGGTATCTCGCTGAAGCACACAGCCCGCACGTCGCGCTCTGCGTTGCGCCGCACCTCCTTGGCGGCGAGCTCCGCGTCCCACAGCGGCACGATCGTGAGGGGCAGCAGCGCGCCGTCGGAGTCGCCGCACCACTCCTCGACCATCCAGTCGTTGTAGGCGTAGATGCAGGCCTCGCCGAGCTCGCGGTCCTTGGCCTCGGTGAACGTCTGGCCACAGAACCGAGGGAACGACGGGAAGCACAGCGACGCCTCGACGTGGTTGAGGCGCATGTCGTCGACCCGGGCCTTCGGGTCGTAGCAGCCGGGCCGCATCTCGTCGTAGGTGATCGGCGACATCGTCATGTCGTCCCGGTCGAAGCCGACGGCGGCCACGTGGCGCTTGTGGATGTAGACGAGGTCCTCGTAGACCCAGCAGTCGGCCTGCGGGCCGTCGGGATCGAAGGTCTGCTCGTAGGCGCCTCCGCCGACGTGGCGCATGGTGCCGATGCCGCGGCGCTCGACCCTCGGGCCCCGATCCCGGAAGCGCTGCGGGAGCCACGAGTCCCAGACGTGAGGCGGTTCGACCACGTGGTCGTCGACGCTCACGATCGTGGGCAGCTCGAGCGCGCCGTCGACGGCGCCGAGCGGCTGGGCGGTGGTCATGGAGCTCCAGCAGGATCTGACGGGGTGTCAGAAACCCTAACCGGGTCTCGGGGTCAGGCGATCTGCGAAGCCAGCTGGCCGCGCACGGCGCCCTCGGGGGCGTCGGCGGTGTGGACGTCGATGTAGTGGTCGCCGGGGCGGGCGACGAGGTCTGCGAAGTGGGCCAGGTCGATCTGGAAGCACGCGGAGGAGGTGTTGAACTCGGGCACGGGCAGCGCGGCCACGACCGATCCGGCCGTGCCGGGTGCGCCGGCATGGAGGTGCGCGGCCGTGGGCCGGCCAACGCTGCGGATGTTGAGGCGCAGGCACACGAGCCCGTCGCCGACGAGGTCGAGGTAGGCCTCGCCCGCTCCGTCGGGGTCACCCACCGGCACGTTGGCTCCTCCCGACAGCGAGGTGCTCAGCAGGGCGCTGCGATCGAGCTGGCCGCGGACCTCGCCGGCGCTCGTGTGGAGGTCGACGTAGAAGGCGGACGGCTGCGCGGCGATCTGCTGGAGCAGGCCGGCGTCGAGCCCGCCGACGCAGCCCCGACCGGTGCCGTCGGCCGCCACGGGCGGCAGGGTGACGACGACATCGCCCTCCGCCCCGGCCCCGGCCTCGTGGATGTGGGCCGCGGTGGGCGTGCCGGATCCCACGTAGAACACGGCGGCGCAGAGCGTGGTGCCGTCGCGCAGCACCTCGACGGTGGCGTCGCCCGAGGCACCGGACAC
>DATCYI010000382.1:0-1582 GCA_036570385.1 Acidimicrobiales bacterium
TCGGCAGCGTCCTCGCCGCGGCCGGCGAGCCGGTGGACGACGGCGAGGCCGGCCAGTGCCGGGATGAGCACAGGGACGTTCTGGAGCCGGCGGGCGTCATCGAGCGCCCGGTGGTACGCGGCCTCCGCTTGGACGACGTCCCCCTCGTGCAGCAGCGCCCACCCGAGGCGGGCGATCAGCGAGCCGGTCAGGCCGCGCAGGCCGATCGAGTCGTTGGTGGCCACCGCCTCCTCCAGCGCCATCCGGGCGGCATGGTGGTCGCCGGCGAGCTCATCGAAGTCGGCGGCGATCCCGAGGGCCATGGAGCGCATGACGGGCCGGTCGATTCCGGCGAAGCCCGCAGCGGCCGCCCGGTAGTGCGCTTCTGCCGCTGCGAGGTCGCCGTCGAGGAGGGCGAGCTTGCCTCGCGACCACGCCACGGCGGGTCGCTCGAAGTCGCCCGCCGGCCGGCCGTCGTACATGGCGAGGACGTCGAGCCGCCGTCGCCGGGCCTCCGGTTCGTCGCCGCGCACGACCGCGATCTCGGCGTAGAAGGAGCGGGCGAGCGTCTCCCCAGCAGCGTTGCCTTCGGCGCGGAAGATCGCCAGCGCCTCCTCGAGGTCTGCGTCGGCACGCTCCTGTCGTCCGCCGAGGAACTCGAGCAGCCCCCGGCCGGTCAGGCCGAGAGCCCGCGTGCTGTTGCTCACCGATCCCGCGCAGGAGAACGCGTCGTCGAGCCAGCGCTGGCCCTCGGCGACCGTGCTGCGGAGCCAGTGCGGCCACGCGGCTCCGCCGGCGATCGTCATGGCGGTCTCGGCATCGCCTGCTGCGACGGCCCACTCGAGGGCGGCCCGCAGGTTGTCCTGCTCGCACTCGATGGTGGCCAGCCAGGCCCGCTGCCGCGGCCCGACGTAGGCCGCCGCGCTCTCCGCGCAGAGCCGGCTGAAGTGGCCGGCCATCGCGTCCCGGACGCTCGCCGAGTCGCCTCGCTCGGCCAGCTTCTCGCGGCCGTACTGCGCAAGGATCTGGAGCTGGCGCACCCGCAGGGAGTCGCCGTCGGGCTCGACCTGGACGAGGGACTTCTCCACCAGCGCGTGGACGATGTCCTCGAGGTCCTCCTCCGGGAGCGTGTCGTCGGCCACCACCTCCCGCGCGGTCGCGAGGTCGCAGCCGCCCGGGAAGACGGCCAGCCGCTCGAACACTCGCTGCTCGTCGTCGAAGAGCAGGTCGTAGCTCCAGTCGGCGACGGCTCGTAGCGTCTGCTGGCGGGGCAGCGCGGTGCGGGAGCCGCCGGTGAGCAACCGGAACCTGTCGTTGAGCCGCTCCGCGAGCTGCTGGACGGGGAAGGCTCGCGTGCGGGCCGCAGCGAGCTCGATGGCGAGGGGCAGGCCGTCGAGCCTCCCGCAGATCTCCACGACGGTGGCGAGCAGGTCTGGGGTCTGCTCCAGGTGGGCCCCGGCGGCTCGGGCCCGGACGAGGAAGAGCTCCGCCGCGGCGCCTGGGGCGAGCGGCGGGACCGGCCAGATCGCCTCCCCGCCGATCCGGAGCCCCTCACGGCTCGTCGCCACGAGGCGCAGCCGCGGGCAGCGGCGCAGGAGGTCCT
>DATCYI010000383.1:0-3034 GCA_036570385.1 Acidimicrobiales bacterium
GGCGCGTGCGGCGTCGGCGCCCTCGTCGTGCTCCTGGTTCCCGACCGAGCCGTCACCGACGCTCGCTCGATCGTGTCTGCGGCCATCTACCTCGTGGTCGCAGTCATCGTCGGCCTCGTGTGGGGCACCCGCACCGGCATCGCCCGCCTGCGCTGGGTGTTCGAGGACCGTCCGCCTGACGAGGACGAGCAGCGCCGCACGCTGCGGGTGCCGCTGCGCCTGGTGCGGGTGCAGGCGGTGATCTGGGTCGGCGCCGCCGCGTTCTTCGCCGTCGTCAACCGCGACCTGTCGGCCCTGGGCGGACTGAAGATCGGTCTCACCGTGCTGCTGACCGGCATCGTCACCTGCGCGGTCGCCTACCTGCTCAGCGAGTTCGTGATGCGCCCCGTCTCCGCGCAGGCGCTCGCCTCGCACCCGCCCCACCGCCTGCTCGTGCCGGGAGTGACCGCGCGCTACCTGCTCGCCTGGGCGGCGGGCACCGGCATCCCGGTGCTCGGCCTGCTGATCGGCGCCGTGTTCGCCCTCACCGACGACTCGATCACGGCGGAGCGGCTCGCCGCCACCGTGCTCGCCCTCGGCGGCGTCACCCTGGTGGTCGGCTTCATCCTCTCGATCCTCGCGATCCGCGCCACCGTCGACCCGATCAGCTCCGTGCGCGCCGCGCTCGGTCGGGTCGGTGAGGGCGAGCTCGACACCCAGGTGACCGTGTACGACGGAACCGAAGTCGGCCTGCTCCAGGCGGGATTCAACGAGATGGTGAGCGGGCTGCAGGAGCGCGAGCGCATCCGCGACCTCTTCGAGCGCCACGTCGGCGAGGACGTGGCCCGCGACGCCATCGGGCGCGAGGCCGAGATCGGCGGCGAGGTGCGACACGTCGCCGTGCTGTTCGTCGACGTCGTCGGGTCCACCCAGCTGGCCAGCCGGCTCCCGCCGACCGAGGTGGTGGCGCTGCTCAACCGCTTCTTCAGCGTGGCCGTCGACGTGGTGGGCCACCACCAGGGCCTGGTGAACAAGCTCATCGGCGACGCGGTGCTCGCCGTGTGGGGCGCGCCGATGCGCACCGACGACGCCGCCGGCTGCGCGCTGGCCACGGCCCGCCACCTCGCCGAGCGCCTGGCCGAGGAGGTCCCGGAGCTGACGGCGGGGATCGGCGTGGCCGCCGGCGACGTCGTGGCCGGCAACATCGGTCACGAGCGGCGCTTCGAGTACACGGTGATCGGCGACCCGGTGAACGAGGCGGCTCGCCTCACCGAGCTGGCCAAGCACGTGCCCGGCCGGGTCCTGGCCTCGCAAGCCGCGGTCGAGCACGCCACCGCCGAGGAGCGGTGCTGCTGGCGGGTCGACGGCGAGGTGGAGCTGCGAGGGCGACCGTCAGCCACGACGGTCGCCCGTCCCGTCAGCTCCTTCGAGCTCCCGCCTGCGTCCTGACCAGAGCGGTGCCGCCGGCGGCGAGACCGACGAGACCAGCCACCAGGCCGGCGATCGCAAGGGCGTCAGAGCCGCCGCCATCGTCGTCGCTGCCATCGGCGTCGGCCCCCGCAGACTCGGTGACCAGGCTGGCGTCACCGTCGTCGCCGGCGGCCACCACGCGGACGAGGGGCGCCGGGGTCTCCGGCTCCTCACCCTCGCCCGTGTGCTCCTCGATCCAGGCGGTCTCGCCCTCGACACAGGTCTGGATGGTCTTGAAGAACAGCAGCTCGCCGGGCGCATCGGGGGCCTGGAAGCCGATCGTGAAGGACTGGCGGAACCCGTCGGCCAGCTCCTGCCCGGGCTGCGCGGTGTAGGTCACGACCGCCTCGCGCTCGTTGATCTGGCTGCCGTGCGAGCCCTCCAGCGGCTCGTCGAGGGGCACCGTCTCGATGGCGACGTCCCACCCGGCCACGATCGCCGGCGTCACGTTGGGGATCGACTCGGGGATCTGGATCGCCATGCTCGTCGTGGGCGAGTCCTCGCAGCCGTGACCGGTGGTGAGCGCGACCGAGGTGTAGGCGCCAACGGGAACCTCTGTCTTGTCCGGGCTCACATGGGCCGTGGCTGGGGAGGCTGTCGCCAAGAGGGCCAGGCCGGCGACGGCACCGGCCGAGACGAGACGGGTGGAGGTCCTCATGCGTGCGTGCTCCTCGGGGGGGACGAGCCGAGACCGAGCGTCTCGGCTAGGGCATGTCCTGAGGGTCGTCGGTCGAGGCCCCGAGGTTCCCAGCGCCACATCTATCTACCTATGTCGGGCGAACCGGACTCGGTGCTCGGTAGCGCTCCGTGGCCGTTGAGGACGAGCGCCGCGGCGAAGCGCATGACGAGCGATGCCATCTGGGCGCGGGTGACCGCAGGACGCGGCGAGTAGAGCGTCGGTGCCGTGCCCTGCACGAGCCCGGCGTGGAACGCAGCCTCGATCGCTTCGCGGTGCGTGCTCGCGGCGATGTCTGCGAACGCCGTGGCACCGGAGGGCAGCTCCTGACCCGTCGTCGACTCGTAGGCCCCGACGAGCATGGCCGCGGCCTGCGCGCGCGTCACCGGCGCGCCCGGGTCGTACCGGCGATCTCCGACACCGTCGACCACGCCGAGCGCCGCGGCCTGGTTGATCGCCTGCTCGTGGGCCGTCCCCTCATCGTCGTCGAAGGCGTCGGGCGCCGACGTCGGCACCTCCAGCCCTGCCGCTGACAGCACACGGATGAGGAACGACGCCATCTGGCCGCGGGTGACCGGAGCCGCCGGGCGGAACGAGCCATCGGGGTACCCGAGCGTCACGGCCCACGCTCCCTGGCAGGAGATGGCGATGGCGTGAGGACCAGAGACGTCGGGGAACGAGGGTCCCCCGCCCATCTCGTCGCAAGCCGCCGCGATGCCCTGGGGGACGACGTAGGGCGGGTCGTCCACCGCTCCGCCTCCACCACCACCACCACCACCACCACCACCACCACCACCGCCGGCGGGGACGGTGAGCTCGGTGGTCCAGCGCTGACGCAGCAGCCGGCCGGCGTAGTCGGTCGCCCTGGTGGTGACCGCGGGCGACACCTTGGTACCCGCCGCGAACGGC
>DATCYI010000384.1:0-1949 GCA_036570385.1 Acidimicrobiales bacterium
GTTCGTCGACGGCATGACGCCGGCGCTCCTGCTCGGGGCGGCCGCCTGCGTCGTCGCCGCTGCGTTCACCGGCCTCCGGGGCCCGAAGACGGCGGCCGAGGCCGAGCCGCGCCTCCACCCCGATCTCGAAGCGCAGCCGGATCCGGCGTAACGGACCACCTGGCGAGAGGTTCCGCCGTCCCCGCGACCCGAGCCCGTAAGACATGCGGTCAGCGTCGTCGCACGGCTACCCCTCGATGCGCCACGATGGAGGCCCGACACAAGGAAGGACGATGCATGCTCGTGCAGACAGAGCGGCGGCACCGGGTCGAGGTCATCACGATCAACCGCCCCGAGGCGCGCAACGCGATCGACTACGACACGTCCCAGGCACTCGCCGACGCCTTCGACGCCGCCGAGGCTGACCCGGAGGTGTGGGCCGTGGTGCTCACCGGTGCCGGGGACAAGGCGTTCTCCGCCGGGATGGATCTGAAGGCCTTCGCCGGGGGCGGCGGGAACGTGATGGGCGTGAGCGGCGGTTTCGCCGGCATCACCCGGCGTGACTTCCCCAAGCCCCTCATCGCCGCGGTCAACGGCCACGCCCTGGCCGGCGGGTTCGAGATCATGCTCGCCTGTGACCTGGTCGTGGCCGCCGACCACGCGACCTTCGGCATCCCCGAGGTGCAGCGCGGGCTGGCCGCCGGCGCCGGCGGGCTCGTGCGTCTACCCAAGCGCGTGGGCCTGGCCGTGGCCCTGGAGATGGCCATGACCGGCGATCCCGTGGACGCGGCCACCGCGCAACAGCTCGGGCTCGTGAACCGCGTGGTGCCCGGCGACCAGGTCCTCGACGCGGCCGTCGCCCTGGCCGAGCGGATCTGCCGCAACGCCCCGCTGGCCACGCGGCTGTCCAAGCAGGTGGTGAAGCGCTCCCTGGACGTCACCGAGGACGAGGCGTTCGACCTGCAGGGCGATGTGCTGGTCGAGGTGTTCACCTCGCCCGACGCCAAGGAGGGTCCCCGCGCCTTCGCCGAGAAGCGCGAGCCGAGCTGGGCGAGCGCATGAGCGCCACCGGGACCGAGGTCCGCATCGACGCGCCACGGGGCGCGCTCCCTGCCTACGTGGCCGAACCGGACGGTGACTCCGCCGCCCCGGCCGTGGTCGTCATCCACGACGCGTTCGGGATGACCACCGACCTGCGCAACCAGGTCGACTGGCTGGCCGGCGAGGGCTACCTCGCCGCTGGCCCGGACCTGTTCCACTGGGGCGGCAAGCTCCGCTGCATCCGCACCGTCATGAGCGAGATCCGCGACGGTGCCGGACGTTCGTTCGACGAGGTGGAGGCGGTGCGCTCGTGGCTCACCGCCCATCCCCGGTGCAATGGCAAGGTCGGCGTCATCGGGTACTGCATGGGTGGGGGCTTCGCGCTGGTCCTCGCCCCCGGTCACGGGTTCGACGCGGCGAGCGTCAACTACGGCACCGCCCCCAAGAGCGCCTACACCGCTGATTTCCTCCGGGGCGCGTGCCCGGTCGTGGGCAGCTTCGGCGGCAAGGACCTGATGCTGCGTGGCGCGGCAGATCGGCTGGAGGCCTCCTTGCAGGAGCTCGGGGTGGACCACGACGTGAAGGAGTACCCCGCCGCCGGTCACTCGTTCCTGAACGACCACGACCGCAGCGACCTGCCCCTCGCCGTGTCCGTGATGATGACCCTGCCGGGCATGGGCTTCCACGAACCGTCGGCTGCGGATGCCAAGTCGCGGATCGTGTCCTTCTTCGACCGACACCTCCGGGCATGACCGCCGCGCCGGACAGGAGCTGATCATGGGATGGAACCGCAGCGACATCGGGGATCTCGGCGGGCGCACCGCCGTGGTGACCGGTGCCAACAGCGGCCTGGGCCTGGAGTCAGCGCGGGCCCTGGCCGCGTCCGGCGCCCGGGTGCTGCTCGCCTGCCGCGACGAGGAGCGAGCCCG
>DATCYI010000385.1:0-3233 GCA_036570385.1 Acidimicrobiales bacterium
GGTCACCCAGGGCATCGACCACTCTCCGTGGTGACCTTTAGGGATTTCTCTGGGCCAAATGACCCACTTCCCGCGCTTCCGGTAGCGCCCGGGTCAAGCAGTTCGTCGGCAGTAGCCGGGAACGCTGGTGAGAGGCGGTCGTTCCCCGGTGCCCACCTCGACCGGATCGACGTCGGGCCGGATCAGCGTGGCCGACTCGGCGTCGTAGGCGCCCGACCGGCGCAGCGCGGTCTGGAGCACCGCCAGGGCCTGGGGCCCGAGCTCGGTGAGAGGGCGGTTGCGGTGGCGGCGCGTCCCGAGATCGACCTGGGCGATCGACTCGGTGCCCTCGACCTCCGCGATGTCGATCAGCAGCCCGAGGTCGACGCCGTAGCTCTGCACGAACGGCAGGCGCTCGAGCAGGCTGCGCCGACCGGCGTACTCGCCCGCCAGCGGCTGCACGATCGAGGCGAGGTGCGGGAACATCGTGGCGATGGCCGGTCGAGCCATCAGCTCGGTGACCCTGCCGCCGCCGTGCGGGCTCCCGTCGACCGGCCGGTCGTAGTACCCCTTCACGAAGCCGATCTCGGGCTGCGTCAGCAGCGGGCCGAGCAGGCCCACCACGAACCGCGGCCCGAAGTCGGTGATGTCGGCGTCGCACCAGACGATGAGGTCGCCCTCGGACGCGGCCACCGACTTCCAGAGCGCCTCGCCCTTGCCCTCGCCGCCGCCGAGCTCCGGCAGCACGTCGTCGACCGCGACGACGCGCGCTCCGGCGGTGGCGGCGACCTCCGCGGTGCGGTCGGTCGAGTGGTCGTCCACCACCAGCACCTCGTCGACCAGGTCGACGTCCTCGACCAGCGACTTCCGCAGCCGCTCCACGATCACGCCGACGGTGGCAGCCTCGTCCCGAGCCGGCAAGCACACCGAGACGCGGTGCCCGTGGCGCGCCTTGAGGGCCGCCAGGTCGGCGGCCGCGAAGTCCTCATGGTGGAAGGTCCGGATCATCGGCCGCCGCACGGGCTCATGCCTATCGGTGGCCGCAGGGATAGGCAACCCGACGGGCGGGGTCGGCGCGCCGCCGGGAATGGCCGTGGGCTCTGGGGGGTTCGTTACCATCGAGCGGCGGCACCGCCGCCCCTGCCACCCCCACCGAGGAAGCCTCCATGAGCGTCACCGTCCGCGTGCCCACCACCCTTCGCACCCTCACCGCCGGCCAGTCCGAGGTCCAGGTCGATGGGGCCACCGTCGGCGAGGTGCTGTCCGCGCTCGAGTCCGCCCACCCCGGCTTCGCCGAGCGGATCCTCGACGCCGATGGCAGCATCCGGCGCTTCGTCAACGTCTTCGTGGCCGACGACGACGTGCGGTTCCTCCAGGCTCTCGACACCCCCGTGCCCGAGGGCGAGACCCTCAGCATCATCCCCGCCGTAGCCGGCGGCTGAGCCAGCGACCGGGCCGGCGCTCGGCTGGCACTCGGCGGTTGCGAGTGCTGATCCGAGGTGCTTGACTCTTAGCAGTCGCATACCGCGAGTGCTAACGGAGGACGAAGCTGCCGATGTCCAAGATCATCGCCTTTGACGAAGAGGCCCGCCGCGGTCTCGAGGCCGGCATGAACAAGCTGGCCGATGCCGTGCGAGTCACCCTGGGCCCGAAGGGCCGCAACGTGGTGCTCGACAAGAAGTGGGGCGCTCCCACGATCACCAACGATGGCGTGTCCATCGCCAAGGAGATCGAGCTCGAGGACCCCTACGAGAAGATCGGCGCGGAGCTCGTCAAGGAGGTCGCGAAGAAGACCGACGACGTCGCCGGTGACGGCACCACCACCGCCACCGTCCTGGCCTGGTCGATGGTGCGCCACGGCCTGCGCAACGTGGCCGCCGGCGCCAACCCGATGTCGCTCAAGAAGGGCATCGAGCAGGCAGTCGAGGTCGCCGTGAAGGCCATCCGCGACACCGCCGTCGAGGTCGACTCCAAGAGCCAGATCGCCCAGGTCGCCGGCATCTCGTCGGCCGACGCCGAGATCGGCAAGATGATCTCCGAGGCGATCGACAAGGTCGGCAAGGACGGCGTCATCACCGTCGAGGAGAGCCAGACCTTCGGCATGGAGATGGACCTCGTCGAGGGCATGCGCTTCGACAAGGGCTACATCTCCCCCTACTTCGTCACCGACCCCGACCGCATGGAGGCCGTCCTCGACGACGCCTACATCCTGCTGGTCGGCTCGAAGATCTCCGCCGTGCGCGACATGCTCCCCGTGCTCGAGAAGGTCATGCAGGGCGGCAAGCCGCTGCTGATCCTCGCCGAGGACGTCGAGGGCGAAGCCCTCGCCACCCTCGTGGTCAACAAGATCCGCGGCACCTTCAAGTCCGCCGCCGTCAAGGCCCCCGGGTTCGGCGAGCGCCGCAAGGCGATGCTGCAGGACATGGCCATCCTCACCGGCGGCCAGGTCATCACCGAAGAGGTCGGCCTCAAGCTCGAGAACACCACGATCGACCTGCTCGGCCGGGCCGCCAAGGTCATCGTCACCAAGGACGAGACCACCATCGTCCAGGGTGCCGGCGACGACGCCGACATCAAGGGCCGCATCCAGCAGATCAAGAACGAGATCGAGAACACCGACTCGGACTACGACCGCGAGAAGCTCCAGGAGCGCCTCGCCAAGCTGTCCGGTGGTGTCGCCGTCCTCAAGGTCGGCGCCGCCACGGAGGTCGAGCTCAAGGAGAAGAAGCACCGCATCGAGGACGCCGTGAGCACCACCAAGGCGGCTATCGAGGAGGGCGTGGTCGCCGGCGGCGGCACCACCCTGCTGCGGGCCCAGGAGCAGGTGCTGGCTCTCGTCAAGAAGCTCAAGGCCACCGACGAGGCCACCGGTGCCCGCATCGTCGCCTCGGCGCTGGAGGAGCCCCTCAAGCAGATCGCCCTCAACGCCGGCCTCGAGGGCGGCGTCGTGATCGAGCGGGTCCGGAGCCTCGACTCCGCCTCCGAGGGCCTCAACGCCGCCACCGGTGAGTACGAGGACCTGGTCAAGGCCGGCATCATCGATGCCGCCAAGGTCACCCGATCTGCGCTGCAGAACGCAGCGTCGATCGCAGCCCTGTTCCTCACCACGGAGGCCGTGATCGCCGACAAGCCCGAAGAGGCTGGCGCCGGCGGCGGCATGCCCGGAGGCATGGAGGACTTCTAGTTTCATCCTCGGGCGCCTTCGGCGCCCTGCGGTGAGGTTGCGGCCGCCCCTTCGGGGCGGCCGTTGCCGT
>DATCYI010000386.1:0-1962 GCA_036570385.1 Acidimicrobiales bacterium
GTGTCGGGCACCGACGCCGACCCGGGCGCGCGCGAGCTGCCCGAGCCCGACGGCCTGATCGCCGAGCTGCGCCCGTACCAGCGGCGGGGCTTGGCCTGGCTGGCCGAGATGGCCGACCTCGGCCTGGGCGGCTGCCTGGCCGACGACATGGGGCTCGGCAAGACCGTGCAGGTGATCGCGCTGCACGTGCACCGCCACCAGCCGGATGGCCCTGGCGGACCGACCCTCGTGATCTGCCCTGCGTCGGTGCTCGGCAACTGGGGACGTGAGGTCGCCCGCTTCGCTCCGGGCGTGCCGGTGCGCCGCTACCACGGCGGGGAGCGCCACCTCGAGGAGGTCGCCGACGACGAGGTCGTGCTGGCCACCTACGGGATGGTGCGTCGAGATCGCGCTGCGCTCGCCGAGGTCGGGTGGGGGCTCGTGGTCGCCGACGAGGCCCAGCACGTGAAGAACCCGCTGTCGCGCACCGCCCGCGAGCTCCGGAAGATCCCCTCGGCAGCACGCATCGCCCTCACCGGCACGCCGGTCGAGAACCGCTTGAGCGACCTCTGGGCGATCCTCGACTGGACCACGCCTGGGCTGCTCGGGAGCCTCGACAGCTTCCAGCAGCGCGTCGCCATCCCGGTCGAGCGCCACCGCGACCCCGCCGCCACCGCGGCCTTCGCCGCGCTCGTGCGCCCGTTCCTCCTGCGTCGCCGCAAGGTCGACCCGGGCATCGCACCGGACCTGCCGCCCAAGACCGAGACCGACCACGTGGTCCGCCTCACCACCGAGCAGGCCACGCTGTACGAGGCCGTGGTGCGCGAGTCGCTGGAGGCCATCGCGGGCGCCGACGGGTTCGCGCGACGGGGCCTGGTGCTCAAGCTGCTGACCGCGCTGAAGCAGATCTGCAACCACCCTGCCCACTACCTCAAGCAGCCCGGTCCTCTGCCAGGGCGGAGCGGCAAGCTCGAGGCGCTCGACGAGCTGATCGACGCGGTGGTCGACGCCGGCGACTCCGTTCTCGTCTTCACCCAGTACGTGGCCATGGCCCGCCTCCTGGAGCACCACCTCACCGGGCGGGGCGTGGCGTCGACGTTCCTCCACGGCGGCGTTCCCCCGACCCGCCGCGACGAGATGGTCGACCGCTTCCAAGCCGGCGAGGTGCCGGTCTTCCTCTTGTCGCTCAAGGCCGGCGGCACCGGCCTCAACCTCACGCGGGCCACCCACGTCATCCACGTCGACCGGTGGTGGAACCCGGCGGTGGAGGACCAGGCCAGCGACCGGGCTTGGCGCATCGGCCAGGACCGGCCCGTCCAGGTCCACCGCCTGATCACCGAGGGGACGATCGAGGACCGCATAGCCACCCTCCTGTCGTCCAAGCGCGATCTCGCCGACGCGGTGGTGGGCACCGGCGAGGGCTGGCTGGCCGAGCTGTCCGACGACGACCTGGCCGACCTCGTGGCTCTCCAGGAGTCGAGCTGATGCCTCGCTCGGTACCGGGCCGCCCGGCGAAGCGCCGGACCTTCGGAGCGACCTGGTGGGGCCAGGCCTGGATCGACGCGCTCGAGCACCGGGCCCGGCTCGACTCCAACCGCCTGCCCCGGGGGCGCACCTACGCGCGGCAGAGCCGGGTGGGCGTGCTCACCGTCGAGCCTGGCGAGGTGCGGGCATCGGTGCTGGGATCGCGCGACAGCGCCTACCGCGTGCGCCTGCGGGTCAGCGCCTTCACCGATGAGCAGTGGGAGGTCGTGCTCGACGCCATCGCCGCCCGCGCCGGCCACGCCGCTGCGCTGCTCGACGGCGAGCTGGCACCGGGGATCGTCGACGACGCGCGCGCCGCCGGCTGCGACCTCCTCCCCGGCCCGGGCGAGATCCGCACCTCCTGCTCCTGCCCCGACTGGGCCAACCCGTGCAAGCACGCGGCAGCCGTCTGCTACCTGGTGGCCGACCGCCTGGATGAGGACCCCTTCGAGCTGCTGC
>DATCYI010000387.1:0-3688 GCA_036570385.1 Acidimicrobiales bacterium
CGAGGATCCCGTGCAGTCGATGGAGCTCAGCCACCGCGTCCGGCTCAGCGGTGACCACCAGGTTCTCGAGCGCATCGCGCAGCTCCTCGAACATGTTCCTAGCGTACACCAGTTCGCCCCTGTTTGCACCGAAAAGTCCAACGATTCCAAGGGTTTTTCGAGCTGTTTGAGCTAGCGCGAGCGGCCAGGTCGGGCACTCGTGCAGAACCCACACAGGGCGTGTGGGAACCGCACGATCAAGCCGCCGACACTCGACGCCGGTCACCAGCAAACAGGCGTGGAGCTCGAGCCGGCACCCCTCCCGCCTCGCCGCGCCCTTGACCTGCGCGAACTATGCACTCGAGCGGACAGGCGGTAGATGTCCACCGGTCCGCTCGGGTCCTTAGGCTCGGCGGATGCTGAACATCGGGATGCTCGGCGGGATGAGCTGGCAGAGCACCGCCTCCTACTACCGACTGGCGAACGAGCTGGTCCAGGAGCGCCTCGGCGGGCTGCACTCTGCTCGCTGCGTGGTGCTGTCGATCGACTTCGCGGAGCTCGAGGAGCTGCAGGTCGCCGGGCGCTGGGACGAGGCGGGCGAGATGCTCGCCGCCGAGGCGTCGCGCCTCGAGGCCGCCGGCGCGGACATCCTGCTGATCTGCACCAACACCATGCACAAGGTGGCCGACCAGGTGCAGGCGGCGGTGAAGATCCCACTGCTGAACCTCATCGACGTCACCGCCGGCGCGGTGAACGCTGCGGGCATCAAGACGGTCGGCCTGCTCGGCACGGCGTTCACCATGGAGCAGGACTTCTACCGCGACGGCCTGGCCGATCACGGCCTGGACGTGCTCGTGCCCGACACCGACGACCGCGCCATCGTGCACGGCATCATCTTCGAGGAGCTGTGCCGCGGGATCATCACCGACTCGTCGCGGCAGCGCTTCATCGAGGTGATCGACCGCTTGATCGCCGCCGGCGCCGAGGGGGTCATCCTCGGCTGCACCGAGATCGAGCTGCTCGTGCAGCAGGAGCACTGCCAGGTGCCGGCCTTCGCCACCACCGCGCTGCACGTCGCCGCCGCGGTCGACGCCGCCCTCGCCTGAGGGGGGCATCTAGAGAGCGGCGGCGGTGGGGGGCTGGGCGGCCTCGGCGGCCTGGCGGGCGTGGTAGCTCGAGCGCACGAGGGGGCCGGCCTCGACGTGGCCGATGCCCATCGCCTCGCCGGCCACCTTGAGGGCGGTGAGCTCGTCGGGCGTCCACCAGCGCGCCACGGGCAGGTGGTTGGAGGTGGGCCGCAGGTACTGGCCGATGGTGACGATGTCGACGCCGACGCCACGCAGGTCGGCGAGCGTCTGGATCATCTCGTCGTGCGTCTCGCCCAGGCCGGCGATGATCGACGACTTGGTGACGAGGCCCGCGGCCTTGGCTCGGGCCAGCACCGACAGCGACCGTGCGTAGCCGGCGGAGGGGCGGACCGCGCGCTGGAGGCGGGCCACGGTCTCGATGTTGTGGTTCAGCACGTCGGGTCGCTCGGCGAAGATCAGGTCGAGCGAGGCCGGGTCGCCCTTGCAGTCGGAGATGAGGACCTCGACGGAAACCCCAGGCGTGCGGGCGCGGATGGCTCGGATCACCGCAGCGAACTGCCCGGCGCCGCCGTCGGCGAGGTCGTCACGGGCGACGGCGGTGACCACCGCGAAGCGCAGTCCCATGCGCTCGACGGCCTCGGCGACGCGCTCGGGCTCGTGGGGATCGGGGGCCATCGGGTGGCGGGTGTCGACGAGGCAGAACCCGCAGGCCCTGGTGCAGCGCTCGCCGTTGATCATGAAGGTGGCGGTGCCGTCGCTCCAGCACTCCGAGAGGTTGGGGCAGCCGGCCTCCTCGCAGACCGTCACGAGGTCGAGGTCGCGCATCGTGCGGCGGATCTTGGTGACCTCGGGCGAGAGGTTCACGCGGGCGCGCATCCAGTCGGGCTTTCGCTGCGTGATGTCGACGGCGTCGGTGACGCCCGCCTCGGCGAGGCGTCGCGACCGGCGGGCGGTGGTGCCGCTGTCGCGGACCGACAGCGCCACTGGCACCGCGACGACCTCAGGCGACTCCGGGACCGCGGCCTGCGAGCCGACCGGCGAGAGCACACTCGGACCGTGCTCGGTGGGGCGGACGACGTCGCCCGGGCCTTCGCCGCGGCTGAACGGGGAGAGGTCGTCGGGGGTGTGGCGCCACACGACGTCGGCCCGATCGACGCCGCCGCTCCCCCAGCGCTCCGTGGCCCGCGCCACGACGGCGTCCACCACCTCACGCATCGTCACGTCGATGCCCTCGGCGGCCAGCGACGTCACGCCCTTGTCGGCGATGCCGCAGGGGACGATGTGCCCGAACATCGACAGGTCGGGGTCGACGTTGAGGGCGAAGCCGTGCATCGACCGACCGCGGCTCAGCTTCACGCCGATGGCACAGATCTTTCGCGGCGAGTCGGACTCGGGGTCGACCCACACTCCGGGGTAGCCCTCGACGCGGCCGGCGCCCGGCAGGCCGAGGTCGGCCAGGACGTCGATGATCAGCTGCTCGACCGAGCACACGTAGGCGACGGTGTCGGTGAGGCCGCCGCCGCGCCGGCCCGGCACGGTGAGGATCGGGTAGCCGACCAGCTGGCCCGGGCCGTGGTAGGTGACGTCGCCGCCCCGGTCGGTGCGGACCAGCTCGGCGCCCACCTCCGCAGGCGGCCGCAGCAGGTGCCCGAGGTCGCCCCGCACCCCGAGCGTGTACACGTGCGGATGCTCCAGCAGCAGCAGGTGATCATCAGAGGAGGACGTGAACAACCCCCGCTGGAGAGCATGCGCGTCAACGTAGGAGACCCGCCCCAACCACCGAACGTGCAGAGGCTTGGTACCCGACGCGACCGCGGCTACCTCACAGCTCGGCTGCCCAGTCACGGGTCTCCAGGAGCTCCTTGACGCGGTGGAGGAAGGCTGCGGCGTAGGCGCCGTCGAAGGCCCGGTGGTCCCAGGTGAGGGCCAGGTTGCCTACGGAGTGGATGGCGATGCCCTCGGTGCCGTCGGGCAGGTCGATCACCACGGGGCGGCGCTTCACGCCGTCGGTCGAGAGGATCGCCACCTGCGGCTGGTTGATGATGGGCAGCGTCAGCAGGGTGCCGTAGGGGCCGGGGTTGGTGATGGTGAAGGTGCCGTCGGAGATGTCGTCGGGCGTGAGCTTCTTGGAGCGGGCGCGGCCGGCGAGGTCGCTCACCTCGCGGGCGATGGCGCGGAGCCGCTTCGTGTCGGCGTCGCGGATCACCGGGACCATGAGCCCCTTGAAGTCGAGGTCGACCGCGATCCCGAGGTTCAGGTAGTTGTGCACGACGAGGGAGTCCTCGGTGAACGACGAGTTGACCTCGGGGAACTCGTGGATCGCGTCGATGACGGCTCGCGAGATGAACGGCAGGTAGGTGAGGCTGAAGCCCTCTTCGGCCTTCCAGCCGCCCTTCTGCACCCGTCGCACCCGCTCGACCGCTTCGTAGTCGACCTCGATGGAGGCGTAGACGTGGGCCGACGTGTCGACGGAGCGGCGGAGGTGCTCGGCGCTGCGCTTGCGGATGTTCGAGTGCGGGATGACCGTGTCGCGCTCTCCCGGGGTGCGGGCGATGGGAGCCGGCGTGGGGCGCGAAGACGGCGCGCTCGGGGCGGGCGCGGCTGGAGCGGCGGGGGCCGCG
>DATCYI010000388.1:0-19926 GCA_036570385.1 Acidimicrobiales bacterium
CCCGGGCCGCATCGCCGCTGCCGCGGCAGCTGCCGCAGCCGCCGGCGAGGGCGACACCGCGCGCGACCTCCTCGAGAAGGCATCCGACGCCGCCGACGCCAGGCCCAGCTACTACGGCGACGCCCTCGTGGCGCTCACCAGGCTGCTGCTCGACACCGAGCGGCTCGGCGGCTGCCCGCCCCTCGGCTCCTGAACCGCGTCGAATGGTGTCAGACACCATTCGACGCGAGGCCGGTACGGTGCCGGCCGTGGACCTGCCCGTCATGCCGCCCGTCAAGCCGATGCTCGCCAAGGCGGTGCACGAGGTGCCCCGCAAGGAGGGGCTGCGGTACGAGCCGAAGTGGGACGGCTTCCGCTGCATCGTGTTCCGCGACGGCGACGAGATCGAGCTCGGATCTCGCAACGACCGGCCCCTCACCCGCTACTTCCCGGAGCTGGTCGAGCTGCTCCGCGAGGCGCTGCCGGAGCGCTGCGTGGTCGACGGCGAGATCGTGGTCGTGACCGCCGGCGGGCTCGACTTCGACGCGCTGCAGCAGCGCCTCCACCCTGCGGCCTCGCGCGTCAACAAGCTCGCGCTCGAGACGCCGGCCAGCTACGTGGCCTTCGACCTGCTCGCCCTGGCCGACCGCGACCTCACGGAGGAGCCCTTCTCCGAGCGCCGGGCGCTGCTCGAGACCGTGGTCGACGGCGCCTACGGGCGGGTGCACCTCACGCCCACCACCGACGACCCCGACGTGGCCCAGGACTGGTTCACCCGCTTCGAGGGCGCCGGCTTCGACGGCGTGATGGCCAAGCCCGCCGGCGCGCCCTACCAGCAGGACAAGCGCACCATGTGGAAGGTGAAGCACGAGCGCACGGCCGACTGCGTGGTGGCCGGCTTCCGCTGGCACAAGGACGGCGAGGGCGTCGGCTCCCTGCTGCTGGGCCTCTTCGACGACGAGGGCACGCTGCACCACGTCGGCGTCGCGAGCAGCTTCACCGCCGCCCGCAGGCGTGAGCTGGTCGACGAGCTCGCGCCCCTGCGGGAGAACGCCATCGAGGGCCACCCGTGGCAGAGCTGGGCCGAGCACCAGGCCGACGCCGCCGAGGCCGGGCGCATGCCCGGCGGGGTGAGCCGCTGGAACGCCAAGAAGGACCTCACCTGGGAGCCGCTGCGGGCCGAGCTGGTGGCCGAGGTCCGCTACGAGCACGTCCTCGCCGGCCGCTTCCGCCATGGCGGGCGCCTGGTGCGCTTCCGCCCCGACCGCGAGCCCGCGTCGTGCACCTACGCCCAGCTCGAAGAGGTCGCCCCCGCCGAGCTGGCCCACATCTTCGAGGTCTAGGGCGACTCGCCTCCGCGACGCCGGGATCAACCGATCGGGTCGAGTGCCTCGGCGGTGTAGCGGACCTGGGCGTTCCACAGGAGGAAGCCGTCGATGCCGAGGTCGCGAGCGGCCTGGATCTGGGCCCGCACCTCTTCGGGGCCGTAGTGCACGCCGGCCAGGTCGAAGTCCTGGATCCACGGCACCAGCCGCACGCCCGATCCCTCTGACACCCGCTGGAACTCGGCCAGGGAGCGGTTGGTGATCTCGTAGGGCTGGTTGATCGGGCTGGCGACGCCGAACTGACCGGAGCCCCAGTGCGACGGGTAGATCATCGGCGCCAGGTAGTCGACCACCCGCGACATCGTCGGGATGTCCTGGGCGATGGAGTCGCCGTGCGTCGCGGCGATGCCGAACACCGACGCTCCCTGGTAGGCGCCGCGGACGCGCAGCTCGTCGTGGGTGTCGGCCAGGAACTCGGCGACCACCACCGAGCTGGGGCCATCGAGGCCCGGCACCACCATGGTGGAGGGGTGGCCCTCAGGCCGGCGGATGTAGTCCCAGAGGATGTCGTGCGCGCCGGCGTCGACGGCCTCGAGCGCGAGGTCGAGGTTGTACTTCTGCACCGCGGGGTGCACGTAGTTCGTGTAGCCGCCGTAGGACGAGAGCATGCCGCCGTCGGGGGTCTGCAGCACCTCGTCCTTGCGCCCCGCGTCCCAAGCCGCCTGCGCGTAGACCGGGTCGCGGAAGGCGACGATCCGGCCGATGACCCGCGCCCCGTGCTCCTCGATCGTGGCCACCGCCTCGGCGAGGTCCATCTCGGCCTCCACCGCACCGATCTCGCGAGCGGTAGCCACCTGCGAGCTGTAGCCCACGATGCCGCTCTCGTCCTTGATGTCGAGCTGCACGGTGTCGATGAGGTCGCGGTCGATGAGGTCGATGACGCCGGAGCGCAGCTCGTCGTTGCCCCAGGCCGCGGCGGACACGTGGACCGCCCGGGTGGCTGCCGGGTATTCGACGGGCACGACAGCGGTCTTGGTGGTGCGGTTGCCGGCCTCGTCGACGGCCTCGAAGCGCAGCGGGCCCGCGGGCGGGTGCTCGAACTCGACGGCGAAGCTGCCGTCGTCGTGCTCCAGCGGCTCGCCCTGGAGGGTCAGCTCAACGTCGGGCTCCACCTGGCCGCGGACGGTGATCGGGGCATCGATGCTCACCGGATCGACCGACGCGGGCACGTCGAGGCGAGGGGCGACGCTGTCGACCTCGTAGGTCCAGCGGAAGGTGGAGTCGGCGAGGAAGAGGCGCGGGACGGCGACCTCGATGGCGTGCTCGCCCTCGGACAGCGCGCTCTCCACCAGCTCCGACTCGACGAGCTCGGCGGGGCGCAGCCTGAGGGTGTCGCCCTCGAACTCGAGGTCTTCTGAGATCACGACGTCGTCCACCCTGACCGTGGCCCGGAAGCGCTCGCCCGACGAGGGCATCACCAGCTCGAGGTCGAGGTCGCGCGCGGCCGCCGGGGTGAGGACGGCGCCGCTGTCGAGCCCGGCGAGGTCGGCCTCGATCCGCGTGGCGCGCCAGAAGGCCGTGCCCAGCCACACGACCACCGCGAGGATCGCCAGGCCGAGCACCCAACGTCCGATGTCGAGCTGGCGCGACGGGCCGAACGAGCTGCGGCGCGTGCGCTCCAGGCGCATCCCGCGGGGCGTCATGTCGACCAACGGCGAGCGCGACGGGGTGAACACGTCGCGATTGCTCGCGAAGCGCTTGCGAGGCTGGTTGGCCCCGGGGATGTCTCGGAGGGATGGCGCCATTGGTGGGTGCCGTGGTGGTGGGCCCGTCAAGTGTGCCCATCTCGGCCCCAAACCTCCACCGTCGGATGCGATCCTGGGGCGCATGAGCGACTCGATCACCGTGGACGTCGACGGCACCGAGGTGAAGATCACCCACCCTGACAAGGTGTTCTTCTCCGCCCGCGGCGAGACGAAGCTCGATCTCGTCCGCTACTACCAGGCCGTCGCCGAGCCGCTCATGCGCACCATCGGCGACCGTCCGGTCCTGCTCCAGCGCTTCCCGGAGGGGGCGGGCGGGTCGTCGTTCTTCCAGAAGAGGGTGCCGAAGTCAGCGCCTCCGTGGCTCACGACCACGATCGTGTCCACCCCCAACGGCACGACGAGCGACGCGCTGGTGGCGGCCGACCTCGCCCACATCCTGTGGGCGGTCAACCAGGGGTGCCTCGGGTTCCACGTGTGGCCGAACCGGCTGCCCGACCTCGAGGTCGCCGACGAGCTGCGCATCGACCTGGACCCATCACCTGGCGTGGACCTCGAGCAGCTGAAGGAGGGCGCCCGGCTGGTCCACGATCTGCTCGAGGAGCTGGGCATCGAGTCGCACATCAAGACGTCGGGGTCGCGAGGGCTCCACATCTACGCGGGGCTCGAGCCGCGCTGGGACAGCTACGAGGTGCGTGCCGGTGCTGTCGCGCTGGCCCGCGAGCTCGAGCGCCGCCACCCGGACCTCATCACGGCGGCGTGGTGGAAGGAGGAGCGGGGGAGCCGAGTCTTCGTCGACTTCAACCAGAACGCGCCGCACAAGACGGTGTTCGGCGCGTGGAGCGTGCGGCCCAGGGTGGGGGCGCAGGTGTCGACGCCCATCACCTGGGACGAGCTCGACGACGTGGTGCCCGACGAGCTCACCATCGCCACGGTGCCCGCCCGGGTGGCCGGCGGCGGCGACCCCTGGATCGGCAAGGTCGAGCGCCCGCAGGACCTCACCCCGCTGCTCCAGATGTCGCAGCAGGACATGGACGACGGCCTGATGGATGCGCCGTGGCCGCCGGTCTACCCGAAGCAGCCCAACGAGCCACCCCGGGTGGCTCCGAGCCGCGCGAAGGCTGAGGAGCCTGGCTGACAGGCCGCCGGACCCCAGACTTGACCCGCGGGTCAAGGTTGGCGTGGACTGTGGGTCGTCCACGGCCCGATGGCCTCTTCCAGGGGGAACGATGACCGACACCGCCGAGCGCTCTGCCACGTCCACCGATGCCGTCGCCGAGGTGCGGGCCTGGCTCGAGGAGAACTGGGACCCCGACCTCACCGTCGCCGAGTGGTGGGAGCGCCTGGGCCTCGCCGGCTGGGCCGCTCCCGGCCTGCCCGAGAACGCCTACGGCCGCGGCCTGAACCGCAGCGACAGCGTCGCTGTGCAGAGCGCCATCGCCGAGTTCGGCGCGCTGGGCGCCCCGGGCGGCCTCGGGCTGCTCCTCGCCGCGCCCACCATCGCCACCCACGGCACGCAGGAGCAGATCGACCTCTACGTGCGCGACATCGTCACCGGCAAGCAGGCCTGGTGCCAGCTCTTCAGCGAGCCCGGCGCAGGCTCCGACCTCGCCGGCCTCCAGACCCGTGCGATCAAGGACGGCGACGAGTGGATCGTCTCCGGCCAGAAGGTGTGGACCTCCGGTGGGCAGGTGGCGAACATGGCCATGCTGATCGCCCGCACCGACCCCGACGTGCCGAAGCACCAGGGCATCACCTACTTCGCCATCGACATGCAGCAGAAGGGCATCGAGATCCGCCCGCTGGTGGAGATGACCGGCCACGCCATGTTCAACGAGGTGTTCATGGAGGAGGCGGTCGTCCCCGACAGCGCTCTCATCGGTGGCCTCAACAACGGCTGGGCCGTGGCCAACACCACGCTGATGAACGAGCGGGCCGGCCTCGGCTCGGGCGGCGGACACGCTGCGGCCAGCGCCGCCACGCCGGGCACGATCGCCCAGGACCTCGACAAGCGAGCCGGCGACTTCGTGTCGTCCGGTGGTGCCGCCAAGAAGCGCAGCGGTGGCGGCGGCGGCATGTTCGCCGGGTCCTACAAGCTCCTGGTCGACCTGGCCAAGGGCAACGGCAAGATCAACGACGCCAACACGCGCCAGGACCTCATGAAGCTCCACACGCTGAACGAGCTCGGTCGCTACAACGCGTGGCGGGCCAAGGCGGCCAAGGCCATCGGCCAGGACGTGCCGGGCCTGCCCAACATCTCCAAGCTGGCTATGAGCGAGATCGTGCGCCAGCAGCGCGACATCGGTCTGCGCATCCTCGGCGCCGAGGGCACGCTGCACGCCTACAAGCTCGAGGACCAGCAGGCGCTGAACGACGCCACCGGCAACCCGTTCGCGGCGATGGTCACCGGCATGTCGCTGTTCGCCCAGGGCCCGCCCATCTACGGCGGCACCGACCAGATCCAGCGCAACATCATCGGCGAGCGCGTGCTCGGCCTCCCCAAGGAGGCCAACAACGACAAGACCGCCGCCTTCAAGGACCTCCCCAAGAACACCTGAGACCACAAGATCTGTGGGCGCACAGGCACGCATTGCGTGCTCTGGCGCCCACAGATCTTGCTTACTTAGCGCGCTGGAGGACGGTGCGGGCGAGGATCCCGAGGGTGGCGCGCAGCGCGCTCTCGGGGATGACGGGGAAGATCGCGGCCTCGCGCCACTGCTCGTCGATGTTGGACCAGTCGTAGTACGACGTGACCAGCGTGCCGCCCTCGACCGGCTCCAGCCGGTAGCCGTACACGTGGCCGATCTGGGGCTTTATCTGTCCCTCGATGGTCCACGCGATCTCGCGGTCCTGCTCGAAGGTGGTGATCTTGACGGTCACGTCGTACTTGCCGAGCGGGTAGTCGTTGAGCGCCTCGCGGTCCATGTGGATCACGAACGTGTCGCCGGCGGCGGACGCCGGCTCTCCGGTGGCATCGAGGAGCATCCCCGATGCGTCGATGGACACGTGGCCCATCGGGTCGCGCAGGATCTCGAAGATCGCGGCCGGCTCCGCCTCGATGGTCCGCTGGACCTCCATCCGCTCTGCTGTGCTGTCCGTCGTGGTCATGGCGGCATCCTGCCACCGATGGGCCGGCGTCTCGGCGGCAGGCTTGCGTGGGCCTGGGTGGGGTCGTCCTTACGATGGGCTCATGCGTGCCATCGAGGTCTTCGCCGACATCTGGTGCCCGTTCGCTCACCTCGGCCTGCGAGCCGTGGCCCAGCGCCGCGACGAGCTGGGTCGTGGCGATGTGCCGATGGTGGTGCGGGCGTGGCCGCTCGAGCTGATCAACGACGAGCCCCAAGACCCGAAGATGGCCGCCGAGCACGTGGCGGACCTCCGAGCGCAGTGCGCGCCCGATGCCTTCGCCGGCTTCGACCCGGAGCGGTTCCCGAGCACGACGCTGCCGGCTCTCGCGCTGGCAGCCGCGGCGTACCGCTACACGGGCCCCGTGGGCGAGCGGGTCAGCCTGGCGCTGCGCGACGCGCTCTGGGAGCAGGGGCGGGACATCTCCGATACCGAGGTGCTTGCCGAGATCGCCACGGCGCACGGCATCGTCGACGGCTGGGGCCCCGAGGACGAGCGCTCAGTCACCGAGGACTGGCACCTCGGCCAGAAGCGCGGCGTGAAGGGCTCACCGCACTTCTTCAGCGGTGACGTCGACGCGTTCTGCCCATCGCTCGACATCGACAAGGACGACGCCGGCCACCTCCAGGTGCACCACGACCCCGCCGCCCTCGACGCCTTCCTCACCGCCGCCCTCGGCTGAAGGTCGCGCTGATCTTCAGGATCGGGCCGCGACCAGCTTCTCGGCGCGGACGACGAGCTCGGGTGCGTCGAGCGCTGCTGCGATCTCCGCGGCGGCCGAGGCATCCGCGGGGCCGGTCCAGAGCCAGGAGTCGACCGAGCCGACCTCGGCGTCGGTCTCGACGGTGGCGATCCGGCGGAACAGCAGCGCGAGCTCGAACTGCTCCCGCAGCGTGGCGTTCAGCTTGGCCGCGCTGCGCACCCCGGCATCCCAGGTGAGCGGGTCCTCGGGGATGTCCTCGAGGTGGCCCCAGCGATCGAGCACAGCGGCCGCCGACTTGGCGCCCCAGCCCGGCAGCCCAGGGAATCCGTCGGCGGTGTCGCCGACCAGCGCGAGCAGGTCCGGGATCGACGCCGGCGGCACGCCGAGGCGCTCGTGCACGCCGGCGCTGTCGAACCACTTGTCCTGCCGGCGGTCCCACTGCCACACCTTGCCGCCGACGCACTGACCGAGGTCCTTGTCGGGGGTGCAGATGACCGCTCGCTCGACTCGGTCGTCGGCCGCGGCCACCGCGGCGGCTGCGGCCAGCGCGTCGTCCGCTTCCTGCTCGACCATCGCCCACACCGTGAACCCGAAGGCGCGCAGCGCGTCCTCCACCACCGGAAACTGGGCCTTGAGCTGAGGATCGACGCCCGAGCCGTCCTTGTAGGTCGGCCACATGTCGTTGCGGAACGACTCGATGACGTGATCGGTGGCCACGCCCACGTGGGTGGCGCCCTGCTCGAGCAGCATCAGGCAGGTGCCCACGACCCCCCGGGTGGCGCCGACCTCGGGATCGCGGTTGCCGGGTGAGAAGTGGTAGCGGAACAGCTCGTAGGTGCCGTCGACGAGGTGCACGTTCAGGCCCATCGCCCGAATCCTCGCAGGTTCCGCGTCGAGTGGTGTCTGACACCATTCGACGCGCGGGGTGGGCCACGGTGGTGTCGGGCGGCCGCGAGGAGACGTTGACAACCTCACCCGGCCCGTTGTAAGCATCACTTACATGAAGTAAGCGTTGCTTACATGAGGGGGAGGGCGGAGCATGTACAAGGCCGTACGGGTGTGCGTAGCGGTGGTGTGCACGTTGGCGATGGTGGGATGCGGTGACGACGATGGGACCACGCCTGACGCGGCCGCAGCGGAGGATCAGGTCAGCGACCCCGAGGCTTCGGATGCCACGACGTCCACCGAGCCTGAGGGGCCCGATGGGGAGCCTCTGCGGCTGATGGCCATCGCCGACGTGCAGGGCCTCGGCGAGAGCTTCGCCAACCTCGAGGGCGGTGCCCGGGCCGCCGCCGAGCGGATCAACCGCGACGGTGGGATCGATGGCCGACCGGTGGAGGTCGAGCTGTGCGACGCCGAGCGCAACGCCAACGCGGCGGCCGCCTGCGCCCGACGCGCTGTGGAGGAGGGCTTCGCGGCCGTGGTTGGCAGCACCACGACTCAGGGCGCCGCCTACCTGCCCGTGCTGGAGGAGGCGGGCATCCCCAGCATCGCCAACCTCGGGGTGGGGAGCATGGACTTCCAGAGCCCGGTCGCCTACCCGATCACGGCGGGCACGGCTGGCTACGCAGTGGCCATGGGGTCGCTCGCATCATCGATCGGCGCGGTCGAGGTCGGCGTGGTGTACGTCGACGTGGAGGGCGGCGCGCTGGCTGGCGCCGCGGTGTCCTTCGGCCTCTCACCCAACGGTGGCTCGGCGTCGACGCAGGTGCCGGTCGCTCCCAACACGCCGGACCTGGCGGCGGCCTATGCCGCAGCCTCTGACGGCGTCGACGCCCTCGCCATCGCCCTGACCACCGCAGACGCCACCCGCTTCGTGGTGGCGGCCCGTCAGGCCGGTGGGGAAGCCGCGCTGATCGCACCGCAGGCGGCGCTCGACCCTGATTCGCTCGAAGCGCTCGGCGACGACGCCGACGGGGTGTACCTCACCAGCTACTTCCTTCCGGTGTCGGAGGAGCACCCCGAGATGGCCGACGTGCTGGCCGACTTCGAGGCGCTGGGTGAGGACTTCGCGTTCGACGACGTGGCTGTCAACGCCTGGGCCGGGGTCACGATCTTCGCGCTCGCCGCCGAGCAGGCCGCTGACCTCACGGGGCCGTCGATCCGGGCCGCGCTGGACCGCATGGGAGAGCTCGACATCGAGGTGGTGCCCCCGCTGTCGTTCCAGGCGCCAGTGGACGGCATCCCGACCTTCGAGCGCACCTTCAACAACCAGGTGATCTTCAACCGGGTCGAGGACGGGGTCGCCGTGCCGCTCACCGGCGAGTTCGTCAACCCCTTCGCACCTGTGGGCGCCTGACGTTCGATGGACGTCGTCCGCTACGCGCTGCTGGGCCTGGGGCCGGGGGCGGTCTACGCCACCTCGGCGCTCGGGCTGGTGGTGGTGCACCGCGGCTCTGGGGTGCTGAACTTCGCCCACGGCGCCGTCGGTGCGGTGGCAGCGCTCTGGTTCTTCGTGCTCCGCGACGACTGGGCGTGGCCGACGCCGATCGCGCTCGGGGCAGCGTTGGGCCTGGCCGCGGTCTGTGGTGCCGCGATCCACCTCGTCATCATGCGACGACTCCGCCTGGCCACCGCCACGGCGAGGGTCATCGCCACCCTGGGCGTGCTCACCGCTCTCCAGGGACTGGTGGTCAAGCTCAGGGGGTCCAACCTCCAGCTGGTGCGCGGGGTCATCCCCGACCGGGCGGTCGAGGTGTTCGGGATCACCATCGGACGGGACCGTCTGATCCTGGCGGGGATCGCCACCCTCCTGGCGCTGGCCCTGGCAGCGGTCAGCCGATGGACCCGCTTCGGACTCGCCACCCAGGCCGTGGCCGAGAACGCTCAGTCGGCCGCAGCGCTCGGTTGGTCTCCCGATCTGGTGGCCACCGGGACCTGGGCGGCAGGGTCGGCACTGGCGGCCCTCGCCGCGATCCTCATCGCGCCGGTCGTCGGCCTGTCGATGGTCGAGCTCTCGCTGCTCATCGTCCCGGCGCTCGCCGCCGCACTCGTCGGTCGCTTCTCATCGTTCACGGCGACCCTCGCCGGCGCCTTCGCCATAGGCATTGCCGAGTCAGAGCTAACCCGCTACGTGACCTTCCCCGGCGCGTCCAAGGCGGTCCCGCTGCTGCTGATACTGGCGATGCTGGCCCTGAGCGGCCACGCCTTCCCCGAGCGCGGCGACGCAGCCGGCCGCCCGAACAAGGTGGGCTCGGGACGAGTCGGGCCGATCGGGGGCATCGCCACCGCCGTGCTCGTCGTCGCGGTCGTGGCCCTCGACGCCGGCTGGGTGGCCGCGCTCACCACCAGCATGATCGCCGGCATCATCGGCATGTCGGTGCTCGTCGTCACTGGATACGCAGGCCAGGTCTCCCTCGCCCAGTACGCCATCGCAGGCCTGGGAGCCTTCGTGGCCGGCCGGCTCGTCGCGGTGGCGGACCTGCCGTTCGAGCTGGCGATCGCCGCCGGGGCAGCCGCCGCGATCCCCGTCGGCGTCCTGGTGGGCCTCCCGGCGCTGCGCACACGGGGCCTGGCCCTTGCCGTGGCGACCCTCGGGCTGGCGCTGGCCATCGAGCGCACCGTGCTGCTCAACCCCGACCTCACCGGTGGCTTCTCGGGCACGGTCGTGGGGGACATCACCCTGCTCGGCGTCGACCTCTCATCGGTGCGACACCCCGAGCGCTACGCCCTCGTCACGCTCGCCTGCGCGGTGGCGGTGGCGCTGCTCGTCGCCAACCTCCGACGCAGCCCAGCTGGGCGCCGCCTGCTCGCCATGCGGGACAACGAGCGAGCCGCCGCTGCGATCGGCATAGATGTGCGACTCGCCAAGCTCTTCGCCTTCTCCCTGGCCGCGGTGATCGCGTCGGTGGGCGGGATGCTCATGGCGTTCCGGTTCCCGCAGGTCATCTTCACGGAGTACGGCCTGTTCGACTCGATCGCCGCCGTCACCCAGACCGTCGTCGGTGGGGTGGGCTTCATCGGCGGCGCGCTCGGCGGGGGCACCCTGGTCGGCAACGGCGCCGCCAGCGAGGCGATGCCGGGAGCCGCTGGCTGGATCCCGGTGGCGGCGGGATCGCTGGTGGTCCTGGTGCTGCTCGTCGCGCCTGACGGCGTCGGCGGCCTCATCGCCACCCGTCGCCGATCCTCGCCCCCGGCGGAGAGGGTCGGCGGCCCGCGCGCACCCCAGCGTGCTCGCGGCGCCGCTCGGGCCCTGGTCGTCCGTGACCTGGCGGTGTCCTTTGGCGGCGTGCACGCCATTGCCGGCGTCAGCATCACCGTGGAACCCGGGACCGTCGTAGGCCTGATCGGGCCGAACGGGGCGGGCAAGACGACGTTCATCGACGCGGTCAGCGGCTTCGTACGGCCGTCGCAGGGCTCGATCCACCTCGGTCCGGAGCGCCTCGATCCCCTGGCCCCCCACCACCGCGCCCGGCTCGGCATGGCTCGGTCCTTTCAGTCGCCGGAGCTCTTCGCCGCGATGACGGTGCGCGGGCAGCTGCTGGCCGCCGGTGACCACTGGGAGGCAACCGGCTACCTGACCGGACTCGTCCGGCCCGGCGGGCGCGAGCTCGGCGAGGAAGCGTCATGGGCCGTGGAGCACCTAGGCATCGGCGCAGATCTCGACGAGGACGTGAGTCGCCTTCCCTATGGCCGTAGGCGCTTGGTGGCCTTGGCCCGGGCAGTGGCCTGCGCTCCATCGATGATCCTGCTCGACGAGCCCGCAGCGGGCCTCGATGTCGACGAGCGCGGTGAGCTGCGAGGGATCATCCGGTCGCTGGCGGCGGACAAGGGGATGGGCGTGCTGCTCGTGGAGCACGACGTCGAGCTCGTCGCAGCGGTGTGCGACCAGCTGGTGGTGATCGACTTCGGTCGGGCCATCGCCGCTGGCCCGCCAGCCGCCGTCCTGGCGTCGAGCGCCGTCGTGGCCGCGTACCTCGGTCACGACGAGCGCGACGGCGGTTCGGTCCACGCGGGGCTGGCACCGTGAGCGCCGTCGTCGCCGAGGCGCTGTGCGCCGGCTACGGGGCGGGGCCGGTCGTCGATGCCGTCGACCTGGTGGTCGAGCCCGGCGAGGTTGTGGCCGTCTTGGGTGCCAACGGCGCCGGCAAGTCGACGCTGCTGCTCGCCCTCGCCGGCGTCCTGTCCCCGATGAGCGGGCGCTCCCGCATCGTTGGCAGCTCGGAGACGGCCGGGCTGGCGGCGCGGGCCCGTGCCGGGATGAGCCTGATCACGGAGGAGCGCTCGGTGTTCCAGCGCCTCACGGTCGCCGACAACCTTCGCCTCGGCAGGGGTCGGGCGGAGCGGGCGCTGGAGATCTTCCCCGAGCTCGTGGAGCATCAGCACAGGCGCGCCGGTCACCTGTCCGGCGGGCAGCAGCAGATGCTGGCGCTCGGCCGCGCCCTCGCTGGGATGCCGCGTGTGCTCCTCGCCGACGAGCTCTCGCTGGGGCTCGCCCCCAAGCTGGTGCGACGGCTCCTGGCCGAAGTCCGCGCTGCCGCGCAGCGCGGGACCGCGGTGGTGCTGGTGGAGCAGCAGGCGGCCCGAGCGCTGTCCGTGGCCGACCGTGCGATCGTGCTGCGAGGCGGGCGCTGCGTCATGGACGGGCGGAGCAGCGAGCTGCGTGACCGCTTGAGCGAGATCGAAGCGATGTACCTGAGCGGCGGCACGACCGCCGCCCACGACGAGGAGGATGATGTCGGTGCACCTAGGTGAGGTGGTGAGGCGCGCGGCCGACCGCTACGGAGACCGATGCGCTGTGATCGACGGAGACCGGCGAGCCAGCTTCCGTGACGTCGACGAGCGGGCCAACCGGTTCGGCAACGCCATGCTGGCGAAGGGCCTGAAGCCGGGTGATCGGGTCGGCCTGCTCGTGGGCAACCGACTCGAGTGGTTCGACACGACCTTCGGGCTGCTCAAGGCGGGCCTGGTTCGCACCTACGTGAACCCGCGCCTCTCTGCTCCCGAGGTGGAGTACCAGCTGACCGACGCGGACGTCATGGCGGTGGTCGTCAGCGAGGAGCACGCCGAGCTGCTCGACCGGGTGGCGCTGCCGCCCGGGGTCGAGGTGATCCGCACTGGGGCCGCATATGACGACCTTCTCTTGGACGCCGACCCTGGCTCGCCGAGTCCGGGCGTCGACCTCGACGCCTCGACCGTCGCAGCGATCATGTACTCGTCGGGCACCACGGGCCGTCCCAAGGGGGTGCTGCAGACCCACGGGAACTGGTTGGCATCGACCACCCACTCGCTGCTGGAGGTCGACATCTCCGCTGACGACGTGCTGCTGCACGTCGGCCCCATGAGCCATGCCAGCGGTGGCTTCACCTACCCGTTCCTCCACCGCGGCGGAACGCAGGTGCTGCACCGGGGCTTCGACCCGAAGGCGCTGCTGGCTGAGCTGGAGGGTCACGGCGTCACCTTCCTGCTGCTCGTGCCCGCCATGATCTACATGCTCGTCGACATGGTGAAGGCCCAGGCGGTCGACCTGAGCAAGCTCCGCACGATCCTCTACGGCGGCTCGCCGATCGCACCCGAGCGGTTGGCCGAGTGCCTCGAGGTCATCGGCCCTGTGTTCGTCCAGAGCTACGGCATGACCGAAGCGGTCGGAGGCGACACCCACCTCTCGAAGGCTGACCACCTCCTCGGTGGTGCCCGCCTCTCCTCGGCCGGTCAGCCCAGCCTCCACGTCGAGCTGCGGATCGTCGATGAGGACGGCATCACAGTGGATCGCGGCCAGGCAGGGGAGATCCTGATGAGGGGCCCGATGGTGATGGCGGGCTACTGGCGGCGTCCCGTGGAGACCGAGGCGGCCATCGACGAGGATGGCTGGCTCCACACGGGCGACGTCGGCTACCTCGACGACGAGGGCTACCTGTTCATCGTGGACCGCAAGAACGACGTGATCGTGTCTGGCGCCTTCAACGTCTACCCGCGAGAGGTCGAGGACGCCCTGCTCGCGCACCCGGCGGTCGCGGAGGCGATCGTCGTCGGTGTGCCGCACGACGGCTTCGGTGAATCCGTCCACGCGGTTGTGCGGCTCGCAGAGCACGCCGAGCGACCTCCCTCCGACGCTGGGGATGGCGACCTCGTCGCTTCGCTGACGACCTGGGCACGCGAGCGCTTGGCCGGCTTCAAGCTGCCCAAGTCGTTCGAGTTCGTCTCGGACCCGCTGCCCCGCAACCCCGCCGGAAAGCCCCTGCGGCGCGTCGTGCGCGAGCCCCACTGGGCCGGCCGCGATCGCCGCGTGGGCTGACCCGACCAGAAGCCACCCAGACAGGAGCAAATCCGAGTGCCAGACATCTCCTTGCAAGAGCATGGCCCGGTGGCCGTGCTCGCCATCGATCGCCCGGACGCGCGCAACGCGCTGAGCCTCGAGCTGCTCGCTGAGCTCGAGCGCTCGGTGCGCGCCCTCGGGGCCCGACCCGACATCCGTGCCGTCGTTCTGGCGGGAAGCGACGCGGTGTTCTCCGCTGGTGCCGACCTGAAGGAGCGCGGCCCGGCCATGGCCACCGCCACCGGAATAGACCTCTGGCGCGACGTGCGAAGCGGAACGGGTGCCTTCGGGGCGCTGGCCTCGCTGCCACAGCCATCGATCGCTGCCATCTCGGGCTACGCCTTGGGTGGCGGGTTGGAGCTGGCGCTGGCCTGCGACCTGCGGGTGGCGGCGCCGGGGGCCCAGCTCGGCCTGCCCGAGGCCAAGATCGGGATGCTCCCCGCCGCGGGTGGCACCCAGCGCCTGCCTCGACTCGTCGGGCCCTCGCGCGCTGCCAGGTTGATGTTCACCGCGGAGATCATCGGCGCCGACGAGGCACTCAGGATCGGACTCGTCGACGAGGTAGCGCAGGACTGGCTCGGCGCCGCAGTGGCGATGGGCGAGCGGATCGCAGCCAACTCCCCCCTCGCGGTCCAGCTGATCAAGCAAGCGATCTCCGTCGGCCTCGAATCGAGCCTCGACGCCGGGTTGCGTGTCGAGGCCGCCGCCTTGGGGCTGCTCGCCACCGCCGAGGACCGAGCAGAGGGCCTCACGGCCCACCTCCAGAAGCGTTCCCCCGAGTGGAAGGGTCGGTGACAGAGGTGACGACGAAGACCGAGTACCAAGACCTGCTCTACGAGCAGGATGGTGGCGTGGCCACGGTGACGATCAACCGTCCGGAGCGTCGAAACGCTCTCCGCGGCCAGACGCTGGAGGAGCTCACGCACGCCCTGACCACAGCGGGCCGCGACGATGCCGTCGGCGTGGTGGTGGTCACCGGCGCAGGCGACCACTTCTGCGGCGGCGGCGACCTCAACATGGTTCCCGCCGCCGACGGGTCGGTGAGGGTCGAACCGCCGCCCATGGAGGTCGCCCTCCACTGGCTCGAGGCTTTCCGTCTCTGTCCCAAGCCGGTCATCGGTCGGGTGCGGGGCTCGTGCATCGGCATGGGGAACGAGCTGAACCTGCTGTGCGACCTCACCATCGCGGGTGAGTCGGCCCGCTTCGGCCAGGCCGGACCTCGGGTCGGCAGCGTGCCAGCGGTGGGCGGCACGCAGCTGCTGGCCCTGGTGTGCGGGCTCAAGCGGGCCAAGGAGGTCATGTTCCTGTGCCGCACCTACTCGGGATCCGCCGCGGTCGAGATGGGGCTGGCCAACGTCGTGGTGAGCGACGATGCGCTCGACGCCGAGGTGCAGCGCTGGTGCGAGGAGCTGCTGTTGCTCAGCCCGCAGAGCCTGCGCATCGCCAAGCTGTCGTTGTCGAGCTCGTTCGACTCCCAGTGGTCGTCGGTGCTCCACGGAGCAGAGCTGGCCCGGTGGTTCACGAGGTCAGGTGACATCGTCGAGGGCGCTGCAGCGTTCCTCGAGAAGCGGCCGGCGCGCTTCCGTGCAGACCTGGGTGGTGCGGCCTCGTGAGCGGGATCGACCTCGCGGGCCGCACGGCCCTCGTCACCGGAGCCGGCCAGGGCGTAGGTCGGGAGATCGCCCGTGGCCTGGCGGACGCTGGAGCCGTCGTGTGGGTGAACGACATCGATGCCGACCGCGCCGCCGGAGCGGTCGCCACCCTGTTGGCCGAGGGAGGCAAGGCCCAGCCTGTGGTGGCAGACGTGACCGACCCTGCGGGTGTGGCGTCGCTGGTGGCGACGACCGGCCCGGTCGACGTGCTGGTCAACAACGCAGGCGTTCCGCCCGGCTTCGGGCTGCCCGCTCCCTTCGTGGCGACGACCCCCGAGGACTGGCGACCCTGGATGGCTCTCAACGTCGATGCGGTGATGCGGCTGTGCCACGGCTACCTAGGGGGCATGCAGGCAGCAGGCTGGGGACGGATCCTCACCATCGTCTCCGACGCCGGACGCACGGGCGAACCCGGCCAGGTCGTCTACGGCGCCGCCAAGGCCGCGGCGATGGGGCTCTCGCGGGGCATCGCGGTGGAGTGCGGCTCGTCAGGTGTCACCTCCAACTGCATCGCGCTGGGGGCGATCCGCCACGGGGCGGTCGCTGCCTACTTCGATGCCAACCCGGAAGCCGAGGCGAAGGGCGTCAGGCGCTATCCGATGGGTCGGCTGGGTGACCCGACAGACCCTGTCGCGCTGGCGCTCGTGCTATGCAGCGACGCCGGATCCTGGATCACGGGACAGGTCATGCCCGTCAACGGTGGCTACTCGCATGCCCTCTAGTCGTGCATCCGTCGGCGCTGGTCGGCGGCGAAGCTCCGACGAGATCCATCGCCTCCTGCTGGAGGCGGCCTCGGAGCTGTTCGCGGAGAAGGGCTACGCCGCCACGACCACCCGCGAGATCGGGGTGCGGGCCGGTGTTCCGGAGGTGATGCTGTTCCGTCACTTCGGGTCGAAGGCCAGCCTCTTCAGCGAGGCGAGCCTTCAGCCGTTCAACGACTTCCTCTCGCAGTTCGCGGCGAGCTGGGGCGTTCACGTCGACGAGGCCGAGCTCGACGAGTCCTACCTGCAGGAGTTCGTCGGGGGGCTCTACGAGCTGGCACGTGATCGCCGGAAGCTCATCATCGACCTCGTTTCGGCCGCGGAGTACGAGCCAGAGATCCTTGGCACATCGGGCGACGGTGGTCCCATGCTCGCGGGGCTCGCCGAGATCGCGGGCGTCGGTAGGGCGGCCCTGGCCCGTCGAGGCGGCGGTGTGGACAGCGAGCTCACGGTGCGGGCCATCATCTCGATGGTCACGGCGACCGCTGTGTTCCGCCCGCTGATCTTCGGTGGTGACGACACGGACGTCGACCACGATGCGGTGGCCCGGGACCTCACGGTCATGGCGGGTCGCATGATCGGCGGACCGTCGCGGCGCCGATGAGCTCCCTCTCCCTGGCCACCGCGCTCACCCGTCGGCTCGGCATCGAGGTCCCGGTGCTCCAGGCCGGCATGGCGCTTGTAGCTCGCCCGCCGCTGGTTGCTGCTGTCTCCGAGGCCGGCGGCCTCGGCGTCCTAGGAGCGGCGGCGTCGCCCCCAGAGGCCCTCGCCCGCGAGATCGCCGAGGTGCGCTCGCTCACCGATCGGCCCTTCGGCGTCGACCTAGCCTTCCCTCCGGAGCTGATCGACACCTCGCCCGACGTGCTGGCCGCCGTCCGACTGGCTGCGGCCGAGCAGGGGCACGGGGCGCCTCCACCGGAGCTCGTCGGGCTGTTCGAGCCCGGCCGGACCGATGCGCTGGTCGAGGTCTGCTGTGAGGAGCGCGTCGCAGCGGTGGTGTCAGCGCTCGGGTCGCCAGCGCGGTACGTCGACCGGCTGCACGCTGCCGGCGTCTGCGTGCTCGCGCTCTGCGGCACCCCCCAGCAGGCAACCCGGCTCCGTGACGACGGGGTGGATGCTGTCATCGCGTCGGGGGCCGAAGCCGGGGGTCACACGGGATCCGTCGGCTCGCTGACCCTCTGGCGAGCCTGCGTCGAAGCCGTCGATGTGCCGGTGGTCGCCGCGGGTGGTGTGGCCGGCGGCGCCTCGCTCGCGGCCGCGCTCGTGCTCGGTTGCCAGGCTGCCTGGGTCGGCACACGGTTCCTGGCCAGCCCGGAAGCCAGCCTGCACGAGCGAGCGCGTGAGGCGGTGCTCACCATGGCCGTGACCGACACGGCCGTGACCCGTGCGTTCAGCGGCAAGCCGATGCGGGTGCTGCACAACCGATACGTCTCCGACTTCGAGAGCGCCGGCGTCCAGCGAGGCTTCCCCCTCCAGCTGCTCGAGGGCGAGAGCGCGTCGGAGCGGGGCTTGCGCGATGGTGACGTCGACGGGGCGGCGCTGCCGGTAGGCCAGTGCGGTGGGCTGGTGAACGGTCCGCTGTCAGCGGGGGAGGTGGTGCAGGAGCTGGTGCGAGACGCAGCTTCCGCTCTCCGACGGTGGGTGCCGGCATGAGCGGATGAGACAGGCCGTGGGCGTGCGGACCTCCTGAGCCAGCCCGTTTCCGCGTCGAATGGTGTCTGACACCATTCGACGCGCAGCTTCAGTGGGCGGTGTTGAGCAGCTCGCGCAGGGAGCGGCGGTGACGGCGGTCCGTCGTGGGCTCAGCGTCGATGGATGCCGGGGTGGTCGGCGGTGGTGTGACGTCGATCGTCTTCTCGGGCTCGACCAGGCCGAACGCGGCCAGCCAGGTGTCGGGTCGTGAGCGGATCTGCTCGACGGGCTGGGCCAGCACGTCGTCGGCGACCAGGTTCGCGACGTGGCGCTGGAGGTGGTAGTCGTGCGCGATGCCGGCGAGGTCGTGGGCCCGCCAGCGTGCGAGCTCCGACGAGCCGTCGCCGAGGTAGCCGAGCAGCGTGAAGCCGATCTCGACGTCGGTGATCACCGGGCCCCGCCCGAAGCGGCTCGCCCGCTTGATGGCGAGCATGCTGGCCGCGAAGTAGGCGTCCCGGAGGTGCTCCCCCGGAGCCAGCTGCAGCCGGTCGGCGAAGCGCTCGGCCAGCAGCAGTGCGAACCCGGCGTCGGGGGCCGGAGTTCCGTAGCCGCTCTCTCGGGGGACGGTCGTCATGTCGGCGTGGCGGACCACGCGATCCTCGGGCCGGCGGGGCGGTGGGAAGCGCTCGAGGTCACCGACCCGAGGCGCATCGAGAGGTCCGACGGGGACGTGCTCGGGGGCGCTCATGGCGTGGGCCTTTCTTCTAGTCAGTACTAGAAGAATGGCTGGTCGGTGGCGCGTCCGGCAGGGCCGAAGGTCCCTAGTGCTGCTCTCCGGTGGCGCCGTCGTCGGTCGCGGGTCGGAGGCGCAAGCGGCAGCCGGCCCGACGGGGGTCCTTGGCGATGAGCTCCTCCACCGCCACGCCGGATCCCTCGGCGATGCCCTCCGACAGGCCGAGGTGCAGCGCGCAGATCGTGGTGGGGTCGGCCAGGGCCGCCGTCTCGAACGGGCAGTTCTCGAGCACGATGTCGGTTCGGGCGCCACGCTTGCGGACCTCGGGCTCGAAGCCGAGCCGCGCCATGGCGTCGGTGAGGTTCGTGACCGCCTCGTCGGCGTCGTTGGCCCGCGGGTACGTCTCACCGGTGCGGACGCCGACGGTCTCGGGTGAGTCGCCGGTGCGCAGCACCTCGGTGAGCATGAGGCTCAGGCGCTCGTAGGGCCCGACCGCGCCCCAGCGGCTGTCCGCGGTCGGGTGCAGCTCGTACATCAGGCGGGGTCGACCTCGCCCACCGGTGGGCGCGGTGGCGCCGACGACCAGCTGCGCGTCGACCAGCTTGGCCAGGTGCTGGCGGATGGCGTTGTGGTTCAGGCCCAGGTGGTCGGTGAGCTCGGCGACCCCGACGGGCGCGTCAGCATCCGTGATGTAGCGGAAGATGGCGTGCCGCGTTCGGTCCCCGAGCGCCCTCGCCTGTTGCTGCAGCGTCGCCATATAGGGCCAACCTTTCTTCTAGCAGAGGATAGAAGATGGCAGGACCGTTCGCGCTGCTGCTACACGATCAGGTGGGGCTGGGGTCGAGCTGGACGGCCACGCCTATGAGCTGCTGGCTGTGGACGCGGGCGACGTTGTCGGCGAGGTCGTGGGCCCGGTCGGCTCGCGGGCCGACCCATCCGAGCAGGATCGTCTCGTGGAAGAGGGTGAGCCAGCGCTCGAAGTGAGCGACGGTGAAGG
>DATCYI010000389.1:0-10188 GCA_036570385.1 Acidimicrobiales bacterium
AGCGCCGGGCCGACGCCCGGGCCGCCGACGACACCAAGGGCAAGGCCGCGGGCTGGGGCGGAGTCGCCCGTCGTGGTGCAGGCCGTCTGCGTGACGAGGGGTCTGGCACCGGAGCGTCGGCCGCCTTCCGCGAGGCGTCCGGAGCCGAGGCATGGGCACCTGAGATCTGGGTCGACGAAGGCGACGTGCGCGACCATGCGGAAGGCGCCGTCGGTCGCGGGCGGGCGCCGTCGAAGCGGCGCAGCGCGCCGATCGACGAGGACACGCTCGAGCACGATCCGACCCTGCAGCGAGCTGTCGGACCGGCCAAGATCGAGAGGGTCGAGGCGAAGCTGCGCGACGCCGGTCGGGCGTTCCGTAGGGGCCGCTACGAAGAGGCCAAGAAGATCCTGAAGCCGGTGGCCGACACCGCACCCACCGCCGCGTCGGTGCGCGAGCTGCTCGGCCTCAGCTACTACCGGCTCGGCCGCTGGAAGCTGGCCATCAACGAGCTCGAGGCCTTTCGCGAGCTGGCCGGCACCGCCGAGCAGCATCCCGTCCTGGCCGACTGCTACCGGGCCATGGGGCGTCACGCCAAGGTGGCCGAGCTCTGGGAAGACCTGCGGCAGGTGTCGCCCAGCGCGGCGCTCGTCGCGGAGGGCCGGATCGTCTACGCCGGGTCGCTGGCCGACCAGGGCAAGCTCAAGGACGCGATCTCAGTACTCGAGGCGGCCAAGACCCCGGCCAAGCGCCCACGAGAGCACCACCTGCGGGTGACGTATGCGCTCGCCGATCTCTACGAACGGGCCGGCGACGTGCCTCGCGCCCGCCAGCTGTTCGGGATCGTCGCCACCAACGATCCTGAGCTCGGCGACGTGGAGAACCGCATCCGCGCTCTGCGCTGAGGCGGTGTCATGGTCCGGTCAGCTGACCGGTGCTGACGAGGATGCGGAGCAGGTTGGCAACGACGGTGGCCGCCTGACCGCGCGTGGTGGAGTCGTCGACGCCGAAGTGACGTTCCCGACGACCCTGTAGGAGGCCCGCCTCGACGGCGGCGTTGATGTCGGCCTCGTGCACCGAGCGCTCGTCGTCGTCGAAGTGGTCGGTGTCGGTCGGAGGCGCGCCCTCGGCCAAGCGCAGCGCTCGCACGATCACCGCAGCCAGCTGGTCACGGGCGATCGGCAGACCGCCTCGGAAGGTGCCGTCCGGATACCCGAGGATCACCCCCGCGCCGGCGAGGGTGCGCACGGCCTCGGCGTGGGCCGAGCCGTCCAGGTCGCTGAAGGTCGCCCCGTCCACGTCGTCCAGGAGCCTGGTCTGGAGCAGGAGACGATGGAGGAACGAGGCCAGCTGCTCCCTGGTGACGCGCAGCTCGGGGCCGTATGTGGTGTCGGTGATTCCATGCGTCAGGCCCCACGCGACCAGGCAGCTGATGCCGCGCGCGTGCGGGTGGCTGGCCGGCACATCGCTGAAGTCGGGGGCAGGCAGATCGCTCGGGCACGCATCCCGCAGGGGAGCGCTGACGCCTTGGTCCTCGTCATCGTTGCCCCCAGGGTCGCCGTCGTCTCCAGGGCCACCGTCGTCTCCGGGGTCACCGTCGCCGGGGTCCGGGTCGGACGAGCCGGACGACTTCACCACAACCTGACCCTGCTCGCAGTGCTGGGCCCCGCCGTCGTCCTCCACGCACGTCCGAACGCTGTAGGTGCCGGTCTTCGCGTAGGTGTGCGACACCGTGGCCTGGCCGAAGCCGCCGAGGTCGATCAGGTCCTCGACGGGTGCGGGGCCCGACCCATCGCCTGGATCGAAGGTCATCGTGTGCGTGTCGTCAGGGTTGTGGTCGGTGAAGCCGACACCGAGCTCGATCGGCTCGCCGATGTCACCGTCGACGGTCTCGAGCAGCGCCTCTGGCGCGACGTTCGTGGCCCGCACCTCGACCTCGATGGTCTCGCAGGCCTGGGCCTCGTGCTGGTCGGCGACGCAGATCTCGATCTCGTAGGTGCCGTCGCTGCTGTAGGTGTGCGTGCCACCCACCAACCCCGCGCCCTCGAGCTCCGTCACCGTGCCGGTGTCGCTGGTGTCGTCTCCCCAGTCGATGGTGGCGGTGTGGGTGTCTCGGATCCCCGGGTCGGTGAAGTGCGGGTGCTCGAGGACGACCTCGGCTCCGGTCACGAGATCGGGGCCGGCATCGAGCACGGGCGGACGGTTGTTGACGGTCACGCGGAACGGGAAGCAGGAGCCGGCCTCCTCGTCGGAGGCGCAGAGCTCGCCGCGGTGCTCGCCGGCGTCGAAGTAGGTGTGCGATGCGGAAGCATCGAACCAGCCGAAACCCGCGGTGTTCGGAGCCACCACGGCGGGGGTCTGCGGCTCTCCGTCCCCCCAGCCGAACTGCACGGTCAGCGCGTCCTCGGTGCCTGGTTCATGGAGCGGCACGGTCACGAGGCCCGAGCTGCCCTGGTCGAACGTGAAGGACGGCTCGGGTGCCGAGGCCGACGCCCGCACGCCGCCCTGCGACATGTGCACCACCCCGAGCCCGCCCGGCGGGAAGGGGTCGCCACTCGGTTCGACGTCGGCGATCAGGGTCCCGTCGAGCCACACCCGCAGCCGCTCGGGCCGGTAGTCGATGGTGAAGAGGTAGGTGTCTCGTGGCCTCCCGGCGTTGGCCTCGTTCGAGGCGACGGCGCGGAGGTACCAGAGCCCGCCCGGGCTCACGTTGTCGAGGCCGGAGAGGTCGAGCCTGGCGAGAACCTCGTCGCCGGCGGAGTCGTCGCAGCCGGGGTTCTGGGGGGTCTCCGAGCTGATGTCGAAGGTGCCGACGCCTCGCTCCTGCGGCGTGGGCTGGCCGCGGCTGCGCGACAGCGTGCTCACGTGAGGGGCGTATTCGCCCGGCGGCTCGTAGGCGCTGCACCCGTGCACCGACGGGGACGGAGGGCCCTGCACGTGACCCGACCAGAGGAAGGTCAGGTAGTCGGCGCGCCCAGTCGGTGCGTAGTCAGGCGCCTCGGCGTGGTCGAATGCGTCACCGCTGTCGTATCCCACGGTGAAGCCCATGACGTCGTCGTCCATCGAGGCGCCGCTCCAGTCCACCGCGAGCTCCACCATCCCCCGCCCGTAGCCGCCCTCGGCGAAGGGGACGGGGGAGTGGCGGACGTTGAGGGAGCCGGTGTTGCCGGTGGTGACCATCGACCGGCCGCTCGGGTCGGGAAGGAGCGTCTCGCCCATGAGCACGCAATCGCCGCCGCCCGCGTAGCAGGCGATGGTGTTGTTGCCGCCGAGGCCCTCGTGATCTTGGGGCCACGTCGAGAGGTCGGCGGCGTTCACGAACGGTCGCATGTTCCCGATGGAGATGGCGTTGCGGCGCTCGAAGCAAGCGACGAGCTGACCGCTGTCTGTGTGGATGCAGTACGACAGCGTGGCGAGGTCGAGCTCGGTGGTGTAGCGGTGCGACACCTCGAAGGTCGTGGCGTCGTCGTTGGTGCCGGCGACGGTCTGCTGGCTGGTCGTGCCGTCGCCCCAGTCGACGGTGATCGTGAAGGGCGCGCCGGTGTTGCGGTCGGGGTCGTCCCAGCTGCTCACCGACATCTCGAAGACGTCGCCCTCCATCCCACGGAAGGACCGCGGGGACGCGGATCCCGGGCTGCCACGCTCGACAGCGGGGTCGTCAGAGGTCGCAGGGTCGCAGTCGTCGTCGATGCCGTTGCCCGACACCTCGGCAACGTTCGGGTTGACGGCCGCGACCTCATCGTCGCAGTCCGGGCCGGGCACGGCCCAGAATCCGTCGCGGTCGGCATCGACGGCGGGCAGGAAGGCCACGAGCCAGCCATCGCGCGTGATCGCGCCTTGGGAGTCGGTGACCAGCACCTCCACCGATGTGACGCCGTAGGCGGGGGTGGCGAGCGTGAAGGACATCCCGGTCTGCCCGGGTTGCAGCTCGTGGTCGACGAACCACTCGATGCTGGTGGTGTCGTCGTCCGGATCGACGATGCTCGCGATCTCGAGGGTGGTGGGCGATCCGTCCGGCACCTCGACTCCGCCGGGGTCCACCAGGGTGACCACCGGCGCGCTGTTGCCGTCCGTGATCATGACCGCGGCATGGACCGCGTCGAGGCCGATCTCTGACGTCACCTGCAGGCCGATCAGCCAGGGCGCACCGGCCTGGGCATAGCCAGGGATCGTCCACGCGGGGGTGGCGCCAGTTGCGTCGTCGTAGTCACCGTCGCCATCGAGGTCCCATGCCCAACCGCTGATCGTCGTCCCTGCGGGAGCGGTGGACGCGCTGCCGTCGAGGGTGATGGTGCCGCCAGAGGGGGCGTCCAGGACAGCTTCGATGACCGCCGTCGGGTCCCGATCGCCCTCTGGTAGCAGCTCCAGGAGTCCGGGCAGGACGCCGGCGGTCGCCTCGCTGGCCCAGTCATCGAGTGCGACGCTCCAAGCGGCGAGCGAGTCAGCCGCGGCCTTGCCCGCGTCGAGGTGCTCGGTGAACTGGCCGGGGGAGGGCGGCGTCTCCACGAGCTCGCGCCAGTCGCGCAGCACGGCCCTGGTCGCCGCGAGGTCGGCGCCGCTGTTCCAGAAGGCGCTCTTGGCGGACGGATCGTCGTAGGTGAAGGTGCCCATCGCGTTGTTGAGCACGGCGGACACGACGTGCACCGCGCTGCCGCTCCAGCCGGTGCCGGCCGCGTCGTAGGCGACGTCGACCGCGCGGATGGCGTCCGCGACAACAGCGCTCAGCTCGCCGTGGAGCGCGGTCAGGTCGGACAGGGCGCGTGCGTGCCGAAGCGCCCATAGCGGGTTCCCCTCGAGCTCCGCTCCTTGGTAGCGCTCGAGCGCCGTCAGGATCGCGCCCTCGACGGCCTGGAGCTGGTCGAGCGCTGTGGCCGCGAGGGCGGCGACCTCGGCCAGGTCGCTCTGGATGGTGGGCGGGATCGCCCCGGTGGCGCGCTCCGGCCCGCTGAGCGTCTGGAACGCGTAGTCGGGCGGATCCTTGGCCAGGTTGAAGGCCGCGATGAGGCGCTGGTCCAGGGAGTTGTCGACGATCGTGCGAGCACGCTTGCGGATTCCTGACTGGGGATCCACGAGCTGGTCGACGAACTGGCCGACGGCGAAGCCGAGCATCCCAGTCAGGCCGCCGACGAGCGCTGTGCCGAGCTTCGCGGTCGTCTTGGCGTGCTCGGTGACGTCGGCGTAGATCAGCATCTTCTTGATCTCCCAGGTGGACCGGGCCTGGCTCCCGGCCAGCCTCTTCATCTGGGCGAAGCTCGCGAGGCCCGTGTCGAAGCCGGGGACGTCGAGGTCCAGGTCGACGCGGAAGGCGTTGCGCACGACGGTGTCCTGGCCGAGGTCGAACGCGCCGTTCTGGCACTCGTCGACGACGACGTCGTAGGTGCCCGAGCCGGCGCCTTCGCCTCCCGCTGCCGTCGTCGTGAGGATGACGTCGGCGAACTGGCCTGCGAAGCCACCGAAGACCGTGTTCTGCTTGCCGGCGACGTCGGTGAGCGACGTGCCCTCGATCAACGTCGCGCCGCCGCCGACCACGTACAGGTCAGCTGTGGGCTGGAACCAGTCGGGAAAACCCTTCTTGTCGCCCTGGGGCACGCAGCTCCTGACGAAGTTGATGTTGCCGACCTCGATCCGGACCACCTGGCCGCGCCCGTAGAGCGGGGGATCGCCGCCTGCGCTGAACAGGAGGTTGACATCGCCCACGGCTTGCGGCGCCGCGCTCGAAGGGCTGGCGCCGACGGCCAGCACGCTGGCGATCAGCGCCAGGATCGTCGCGAGAGCGATGCTTCGCCGTTGCCGCGTTCGTGCCCGGATGTCCATCGTCTCTCCCCGCCTTCCAGATGCCCTCGTGCAGCACCAGGCGGGCACCCTCGCGCCGTGCGCAAACAATCGACCAACAACCCGCCGGAGGAGGAGGCGGTTCGAGTGTCACAGGCGGGTCGTAGGTTGAGGATCCTTCCCCCTCCCACGCGCCACTCCACGTCGGAGGAACCCATGCCCACCAACACCCGCCCCGCTGCAGGGACCAACCTGTCGATCCTCGTCGGAACCCTCACTCGAGCACCCGAGGCCCGCACCTTGCCCTCGGGCGACACCGTCCTCGCGCTCGAGCTGAGCGTGAGGCCTGAGGGCGGGCCCGCCGAATCGGTGCCGGTCGCCTGGTTCGACGCGCCGCCGGCGGCGCTCGAGTGGCCTTCCGGGCACGAGCTGCTCGTCGTCGGCCGCGTCCGTCGTCGCTTCTTCCGAGCCGGCGGGGCCACGCAGAGCCGCACCGAGGTGGTGGCCAGCACGGTCGTCCCGACCCGCCGGGCCAGCGCGGCCGACAAGGCCCTCCGGGCCGCGCTGGAGTCGGTCACCTGAGCCTGCGTGGGGTCACCGAGCCTCGGTTGCATGAGGTCGGTCGAGGTCGGACAAGATGGGAGGAGCCAGACCTCCGGCCCACGACGACCAGGAACGGTGACCAACCATGGATCAGAAGCAGTTCGAGAAGGTGCGCGAGGGGCAGGGCTTCATCGCCGCGCTCGACCAGAGCGGTGGCAGCACGCCCAAGGCGCTGAAGCTCTACGGCGTGGGCGAGGACGCGTACACCAACGAGGAGGAGATGTTCGACCGCATCCACGAGATGCGCAGCCGGATCATCGAGAGCCCGAGCTTCGACGGCAGCCAGATCCTGGGCGCCATCCTCTTCGAGATGACGATGGACCGCGAGGTCGCCGGGCGCCCCACCGGCGAGTACCTGTGGGCCGAGAAGCAGGTGGTCCCTTTCCTGAAGGTCGACAAGGGCCTGGCCGATGAGGCCGACGGCGTGCAGCTGATGAAGCCGATGCCCGACCTCGACGCGCTGCTCCAGCGTGCCGTCGCCAAGGGCATGTTCGGCACCAAGATGCGGTCGGTCATCAAGCTGGCCAACGGCGACGGCGTGAAGGCGATCGTGGCCCAGCAGTTCGAGGTAGGCCGCCAGATCCTGGCCGGCGGCCTGGTGCCGATCATCGAGCCCGAGGTCGACATCAACAGCCCCGAGAAGGCCGCCGCCGAGGAGCTCCTGCGCGACGCCATCCTCGCGGAGCTCGACTCCATCGGCGCCGACCAGCAGATCATGCTCAAGCTCACGCTCCCCGAGGCTGACGACTTCTACAAGCCGCTGGTCGACCACCCAAAGGTGCTCCGAGTCGTAGCGCTCTCGGGTGGCTACACCCGGGACGACGCGAACGCCCGGCTGTCCCGCAACCACGGCGTCGTCGCCAGCTTCTCCCGTGCCTTCACCGAGGGGCTCTCCGCGCAACAGAGCGGCGACGACTTCGACGCCACCATGGCCGCGTCGATCAAGAGCATCTACGAGGCGTCGATCACCTGATCGAAGGGCCGGTCCGAGACGGCCGGCTCACATCCATCGAGCCGAGACGGCGCTGAGGACCTGAGCGGGTCCTTTGGCGCCGTCTCAGGCGCGCCTGGGGATATGGTCAGGTCGACCGCCGCAACGGCGCGGCGGGGCCAAGTCCGGGGGGACTACATGTCCGACACCGCCCAGCGCGAGAGCGCACCATCCTCACCCGAGCGACTCGACCGGGTGATCATCCGCTTCGCCGGCGACTCCGGCGACGGGATGCAGCTGACCGGTGACAGGTTCACCAGCGCCAGCGCCATGTTCGGCAACGACCTGGCCACGTTGCCCGACTTCCCGGCGGAGATCCGCGCCCCGGCTGGCACCCTCGCCGGCGTCAGCGCGTTCCAGGTGCACATCTCCGACCACGACATCACCACGCCCGGCGACGCTCCGAACGTGCTCGTGGCGATGAACCCGGCGGCACTGCGCAACGAGCTGCCTCGCCTCGAGACCGGTGGCACGGTGATCGTGAACGTCGACGCCTTCGAGGACCGCAACCTGGCCAAGGCCGGCTACGGCGACGCCCACCCGCTCACCGACGGCAGCCTCGAGGCCTACACGGTCTTCGAGGTGCCGATGACGGCGCTCACCCAGCGGGCGGTCGAGCACCTCGGCGTGAAGCCGAGGGACGCGGAGCGCTCGAAGAACTTCTTCGCCCTCGGGCTGGTCTCGTGGATGTACACCCGTCCAACCGAGACCACGCTGCGCTGGATCGAGGAGAAGTTCTCGGCCAAGCCCCTGGTGCGGGACGCGAACGTCGCCGCCTTCAAGGCCGGCCACGCCTTCGGTGAGACCGCGGAGCTGTTCGACCACCCCTACGAGGTGGCTCCGGCGGTCCAGGCGCCCGGCACCTACACGAACATCAACGGCAACACCGCGCTGGCCTGGGGCCTCGTGGCTGCCGGGCAGCTGGCGCAGCTGCCGGTGTTCCTCGGGTCGTACCCGATCACGCCGGCGTCCGACATCCTCCACGAGCTCTCCAAGCACAAGAGCTTCGGCGTGCGGACCCTGCAGGCCGAAGACGAGATCGCGGGGATCGGCTCGGCCATCGGAGCGGCCTACGGCGGCCACCTGGCGGTCACCACCACGAGCGGGCCGGGCATGGCCCTCAAGTCCGAGGCCATGGGTCTTGCGGTCAGCTTCGAGCTCCCGCTGCTGATCATCGACATCCAGCGCGGCGGACCCTCGACGGGTCTCCCGACCAAGACCGAGGCCGCCGATCTCCTGATGGCGTACTACGGCCGCCACGGGGAGTCGCCGCTGCCGATCCTCGCCGCCTCCAGCCCGAGCAACTGCTTCTTCGTGGCCATCGAGGCGGCCCGCATCGCGCTCAAGTACCGCACCCCGGTGATCCTCCTCTCCGACGGGTACCTGGCCAACGGCACGGAGCCATGGCGCCTGCCCGACGTGGCCGACCTGCCCGACATCTCCACGACCTTCGCCACGAAGCCGAACCACGTGGACGACAAGGGCACCGAGGCCTTCTGGCCCTACCTCCGCGACCCCGACACCCTGGCTCGGGCGTGGGCCCTGCCTGGCACGCCTGGTCTCATGCACCGCATCGGTGGCCTGGAGAAGCAGGACGGCTCCGGCAACGTCAGCTACGACTCCGACAACCACGAGCGCATGACCCGTCTCCGGGCCCAGAAGATCGCCGGCATCGCCGACGACATCCCCCCGGTGGAGGTCATGGGCGACGTCGACGAGGCAGAGCTGCTGGTGCTCGGCTGGGGCTCCACCTGGGGCGCGATCGACGGTGCCGCGGCTCGGGCCCGGGCTCGCGGCCGGCGGATCGCCACCGCCCACCTGACCCACCTGAACCCGTTCCCGCCCAACCTCGGAGCGGTCCTGGCCCGCTACCCGCGGGTCCTCGTGCCCGAGATGAACCTCGGCCAGCTCTCCCGCCTGGTGCGCGCCGAGTACCTCGTCGATGCCCGCTCCGTCACCAAGGTGCGCGGCGTCCCCTTCACGGCCGGCGAGCTCGAAGCGGCCATCCTCGACATGCTCGGAGGCCTGTGATGACCGACACGATCCCCGTCACGACGCGCAAGGACTGGTCGAGCGACCAAGAGGTGCGCTGGTGCCCCGGCTGCGGTGACTACTCGATCCTCGCCGCCGTCCAGCTGATGATGCCCGACCTCGGGGTGCGGCGCGAGGACGTCGTGTTCGTCTCCGGCATCGGCTGCGCCGCCCGGTTCCCGTACTACATGAACACCTACGGGATGCACACGATCCACGGTCGTGCCCCGGCGATCGCCACCGGCCTGGCCATGGCCCGCCCGGACCTGCACGTCTTCGTCGTCACCGGCGACGGCGACTCCCTGTCGATCGGTGGCAACCACCTCATCCACGCCCTGCGGCGCAACGTGAACATCACCATCTTGATGTTCAACAACCAGATCTACGGGCTCACCAAGGGGCAGTACTCACCCACCAGCGAGCTCGGGAAGGTCACCAAGTCCACGCCGTTCGGCAGCCTCGACCACCCGTTCAACCCGCTGTCGCTGGCCCTCGGGGCCGAGGCGAGCTTCGTGGCCCGCACCCACGACATGGACCGGAACCACATGATCGAGACGTTCCGTCGGGCCCACGACCACGACGGTGCCGCGTTCGTGGAGGTGCTCCAGAACTGCAACGTCTTCAACGACGGCGCGTTCGAGGGCATCACCGCCAAGCCGGTGCGCGAGGAGATGCTCATCCCTCTGCGTCACGGTGAGCCGATCCGGTTCGGGGCCGAGGGCTCCCGCGGCGTGGTGCTCGACGCCCAGACCGGTCCCCGCATCGCCTCGGTGGCCGACGTGGGGGAGGACGCGCTGCTGGTCCACGACGAG
>DATCYI010000390.1:0-3411 GCA_036570385.1 Acidimicrobiales bacterium
AGGTGGACGACCGCTGGCTCATCAAGGCCACCGGGTACAAGCGCACCTACGAGGAGATCTGGCCCCGCACGGCGATAGAAGGCATACGGCTCAGCGCGGACTTCTGGGCCACCGACGGGCGGTCCGACCTCATCTGACATCCGCCGTTTGACTCGTCTGACACCTGACCTCTGAAGCGGCCTGCCCAGCTCAGAGGTTCGTCTCCTCCGGCGGTGCGGCGGCGGACCGGTCGGACGCGGCGGGCTGGCTCTCGGTCGAAGGTGGGCAGTCCGCGCCCAGCGCATAGCTGGTCATGGAGATCGATCCGAAGGCCGGGCCCTCGACGAAGACCTCGGCTGGGCCATCGGCGGCGGCGGCCAGGCCGGCGATGTAGAGCATCGGGATGAAGTGGTCGGGGGTCGGTACCGCGAGATCGAAGTCGGCATGCTCGGTGAGCCTGAGAACGTCACCTGGGCTCTCGCTCAGCAGCGTGGTCGCGGCATCGTCGAATCGCCGATTCCAATCCGCCGCCCCATCGGGACTGCTCCAGTCGATGCGACGGAGGTTGTGCACGACGTTGCCGCTGCCCACGATCAGCACGCCCTGGCTGCGGAGCGGCGCGAGGCGGGCGCCGAGGTCGAGGTGGTGCTCGAGCGGCTGCAAGGCGTTGATCGACAGCTGCACGACGGGAACGTCGGCGTGGGGGAACATGTGAGCCAGCACCGACCAGGTGCCGTGGTCGAGCCCCCAGCTGTCGATGTCCAGGCCGACCCAGCTCGGCTTGACCGTCTCGGCCACGAGCTCGGCGACCTCGGGGTGGCCGGGCGCGGGGTAGTCGAACTCAGACAGCTCCTGGGGGAACCCATAGAAGTCGTGGATGACCCGTGGATGGGCCATGGCGGTCACCGCGGTGGCGTTCGTGTACCAGTGCGCGGAGATGCACAGCACGGCTCGGGGTGCGGGCACGCAGCCGCCGAACGTCCGCCAGGCGTCGGTGAAGCGGTTGTGTTCGAGCGTGTTCATCGGGCTTCCGTGCCCGACGAACCCGGCCGGCATCCTGGTGTGTTCGCTCACGAATCCCTCCGTCTTGGTGTGGTCTGGGTTCATCCTCGGGCAGCTAGCACGAGCCAGATCGGCGGCCGCGCATCGAGGATCGTCGATGGCTCGCGAGCATCGGTCACGCTCTCATGCTCGCGCTCGTGAGCCTCGGGCGCTCGAGTTGCCAACCAACTTCCAGCAGCTGCCCGTGAACCGGCCCCAGGTGGTGGCGACCAACACCTACATGTTCGACGGGCAGAGCTGGTCAAGCGTCGCCAGCGGTGGCGATGCGGTTCCGGCCCGTGCGCTTGGCGATGTAGAGAGCGGCATCCGCGGCTGCAACGAGGGCATCACCACCGGGTCCGTGATCCGGCAGAGCGGCGACGCCGACGGACACGGTCAGCGCGCGGGGTTGGTCGGGTGCTGCGAAGTGGTGCTCCACCAGCCGGCAGAGCCTCTCGGCATGATGCGCCGCCCCCTGGATGTCGGTCTCGCGCATCACGACGACGAGCTCCTCACCGCCGTAGCGGTACACCGTGTCGCCGGTGCGCACGTTGGCCATCAGCAGGCGGGCCAGATCCTGGAGCGCCACGTCGGCTGCCGGATGTCCTAGCGCGTCGTTGTACGCCTTGAAGTGATCGACGTCGATCATGGCGACGGCCAGCGGACGGGAGTGCCGGGTGCTCACCGCTACCTCCTGTGCCAGGTCGACCTCGAGCCGCCGCCGGTTCGGGAGGTGGGTGAGGGCGTCGGTCATGGCGAGCAGCTCCGTGTGCTCGTGAACCCGCGCCGCGCCGATCGCAGTGGCGGCCTGCACTGCGAGCGCCTCCAGCACCTGGACCGTGTCCATGGCGATCGTCGCCACCCTGTCTCCGCACACCTCCAGCACGCCGATCACCTCGGCACCGACAACCATCGGCACCGCGATCGAGGCCCCGTCGCGGGCTCCCGATCCGTCGACCAACGACGATGTGACGAGCCCCTGCGTGCGCCCGAAGCGAGCCGCCCGCCCGACGTTGCCCGCCCCCAGCTCGATCGGCTCGTGCCCGCTCGCGTCCATGTTCTCTGCCTCGCTGTCGCTCGCGGCGTAGAGGTGGCCGTCATCGTCGCTGCGGAGCCACACGACGACCTGCTCCGAGACGATGGCGTGCGCTGCGGAGCAGACGCCGCGCACGACGTAGCCCAGGTTCAGGCTTCCCGCCACCTCGCGGGCGAGGCCGAGAACCTGGCCGAGCTGGTGGTTCTGGGTCATGAGCCGGTCGGCCTGAGCCTCCAGCTGCTCGCCGGCTGCCCTCAGCTCCTGCGCTGTCGCGCCGATGCCGGCATCGATGAGGGCGAGCTCGAGAGGGCCACGGAGCGGTTCGACCGGGTCGAGGTTCCCGGAGCGGATGCGGTCGAGGTGCGCCAGGACCCCCGACAGCCCGGCCTTGACGCTGCGCCGCAGGTGCGCTCCCCGCCATGCGGACGCCACGGCCAGGACCACTGCGAGCACGAGCGCGAAGCCAGCAGTGCGAGTGATGGCACGGGTCTGGTCTGCCATCGCATCCGTTCGGTTCCGGGTGAGCGCTTCTTGAAGGTCGACCTGGGCGACCCGATATCGATCGAAGAGCTCGCGTCCGCGTTGGAGGAGCCTCTCGAGTGCGACCCCGTCGACCGGATCCCCCGCCGCCACCGCTCTGCCCTGTTCCAGGGCCGCCGGAACCCAGGCATCGATCCACGCCTGCTGGCTCAGCCGCATGGAGAGGGTGCGCGACGGGTCCACCTCCCCGGCGACCTCCTCAGCCCTCGCGTTCAGCTCATCCAAGCGGTTGGCTGAGCGCTGGTAGACGCGAAGGAAGTCCTCCTCTCCGGTGACGAGGTACGCCCTCAGGCCCGTCTCCTGATCGAGTATCGCCTCGTGGGTCTCGCGCACGGACCTGCTGGCCTCGATGGCCATTCGAAGGGCCGGCTCGTAGGTGCGCTCATGGGTCACCAGGAGAGCGACGAGCGAAGCGGCGATCGCCGCCATGCCGACGACGGTAAGGAGCCGCCACCGGCCCAGGATCGTGAGGAGGCTCGTGGCGCTCGCGTCGACGACTCGGTGTGGCTCGTGCTCGTTGCTTGGATCCACCCGTCACACCTCTCGCGACATGCGCCCAAACAGTACAGACCGCCACGCTCCACCCAGAACTAGAGCGCGCTGCAAGCACCTGCATCGGGTGCGGACCATTCGTTCAAGCGCGAGCGTCGGAGGCGAATCGAGCCCGGAGGTTCAGCCGCTCAAGGGACCGTGAAGCTGCTCACTTCGACGGTCAGGTCGCCGCCATCGGGGTCGTGACCGAAGACGAACGTCACATGGACGTGCTCGCCTCCCGCGAGGAAGTCGACGGTCTGTTCGCCGGTGCTGACCTCGCC
>DATCYI010000391.1:0-2868 GCA_036570385.1 Acidimicrobiales bacterium
GTCGAGGGCGACGCCGTGGTGCTCGAGCGTGCCGGCGAGCGCCTGGAGGTCACGCTCGACCGGCCCCACGTGCGCAACGCGCTCAACACCACGATGCGCGACCAGCTGGTCGAGGCCTTCCGCCTGGTCGCCCTCGACGACAGCATCAGCGAAGTGCACCTGCGCGGCGCCGGCCAGTCGTTCTGCGCCGGGGGCGACCTCGACGAGTTCGGGTCGTTCCCCGATCCGGCCGTCGCCCACCTGGTGCGGCTGCAGCAGAGCGCGGGCCGGGCCATCGCCGCGGTGGCCGACCGCACCACGGCCCACCTCCACGGCTCTTGCGCCGGCTCGGGCATCGAGCTGCCGGCGTTCGCCGGCACGGTCGTGGCTCGCCGCGACACTCGGATCACCCTCCCCGAGGTGGCGCTCGGGCTCATCCCCGGCGCCGGCGGAACGGTGAGCCTGCCCCGGCGCATCGGCCGCCACCGCACCGCCCGCCTGGCCCTCACCGGCGAGGCCATCGATGCCCACACCGCGATGGCCTGGGGCCTGGTCGACGCCATCGAGGGCTGACGGAAGCGGCGGCCGCTGGGGACTTGGGCCATGATGGCCAGGCAGTGGCGGGCTTGGAGGAGTCGTGGCGGACGGGGCCACCGGGGGACCGGGGGCGCTACCTCGTCGCGGACCCGGAGCCGCTGCCCGGCGGCCAGGGATTCGTGTACTCCGCCCGGCGTCGCCTGCCCGACGGCACCGGTCAGTGGGTGGCGCTGAAGCTGCTGGGTGAGCTCGACGCCGCTGCCGAGGCGAGCCTGCGGGAGCGCTGGGATGCCGTGCGGGACAACCCGCATGACCACCTCGTCGAACCGCTCGAGCTGTTCCGGGGCCCTGGGCTGGTCGCCGGCCCCGTCGAGCCAGCGGACGACGACAGCAACCTGCTCTACGCGGTCACGAGCTGGGTGCCCGGTGCATCGCTGCGCCAAGCCGCGCCGCTCGAACCCGCCGCGGTGGCCACGCTCGTCACCGACCTCGCCGACGCACTCGGCCACCTCCACTCCACCTGCGGGCTCGTGCACCGCGACGTCCACCCGGGCAACGTGATCGTCGACCCCGACGGCCACGCCACGCTCATCGATCTCGGTGCGGCCCGGCCCCGCGGATCCGCTATCGCCACCACGGTCGCCGGCGTCCTCGGCTTCATCCCGCCGGAGCGCTCGACGGGTCCCGGCGACCACCGCAGCGACGCGTGGGCGCTGGGCATGACCGCGATCTACGCCCTGCTCGGCCACCCCCAGGGCAGCATGACCCGTGCCGACCTCGACGACGAGCTGCGGGGCCGTCTCGCCGGGACCCCCGAGGCTCGGCGCGCGATCGGGCTCCTCAGCGATGCGATCGTGGCCGACCCCGACCTCCGGCCGGAGGACCTGCCGGAGTGGGCCCGGGTGCTCAGCTCCACCCTCATCCCGCCGGCGCGCCCGCGTCGCCGGCGCAGGGCTCTCGTCGGCATCGGCGCCCTGGCGGCCCTCGGCATCGTCTTAGCGGGCGCGAACCTCAGCGACCAGGCCCCGGGCGACACCCCGGCGCCGATCGCCGAGGAGCAGATGGCGATCGCGGCGGACGGCGGTCCTGCAGCCAAGATCCGCGACGAAGCCAGCTTCGCCTGCCAGAGCGTCTTCGACGTGCGCTCCGGGGCCGACGCCGAGCTCGTGCGGCTGGCGGACGCCAAGGCCGAGCAGCTCGCAGAAGTCCTCGGCTCAGCGTGCACCGCGGGCGAGGCCAGCCGCCTCGGCGACGCCCTCGTGCAACCGGTGATGGACGGCAGCGCCGAGGACGTGGTGGTCGCGGGTCCGGCGGCGACGGTGCGGCTGACCGAGGCCCAATGGGCGTCGTTCCGACAGGTCGGCGGCCGCGAGCACGCCGAGCGAGCCGTAGAGGTCGCCGGTTGGCCCCAAGAGGTGCGGCTGCCGACGGCCTCGATCGGCAGTGACGTCGAGCTGTCGCTGGGTGGCCACCTCATCGGCCCGCGGGCCGACAGCCAGTCCTTCCTGCTCGCCCCGCCGGTGCTTGCGGAATGGGAGCGCTCGGGTGGCGCCAGCGGCAGGCTCGGCCTGCCCATGACCAACGCGTACGTGTTCGACGGCAGCCTTCGGCAGGAGTTCGAGCACGGACACCTCCGCCTCTCTCCCGACCCGTCCGTCGCGCTCGCCCAGCTCGACCCGGCCACCATCGAGCTGCACCTGGTCGTCGAGCCCGGGGCCGCGCTGCAGGACCTGGATCTCAACGCTCGGATCGTCCGCCAGCGGTCAGGCACCGCCTGGTACGTGAACGCCGATCGCCAGCGACGCTGGATCGTCGACGACACCACCTTCGACTGCCTCGGCGGCGAGCGGGTGGTCGTGGCCGACGACCTAGCGGGCGCCACCGTCGCCACCTTGCCCCTCGGCGCCCCGATCAAGCGGACCTGCGGCACCTGACCACCGCGCGTCAGCCGCCGGTGAAGGGGAGCTCGAAGGTGCCGGTGCCTCCGGGGACGGGCATGACCAGGCGGAAGCCCTCGTCGCCGCAGGTGTAGGGCGCGCTGGACAGGGGCGGTGCGCCGCCGCCGGAGAGGATCTCGGCGAAGGACTTCGACTGCTCCGACACGGGCGCCCCGTCGAACACCACTCTGCTGGTGGCCCGGAAGGCGCCGAGGTCTGCGTAGGTGATCGTGACCGTGGCGTCGTCGGCCCGCCAGGTCACCGCCCCGCTGCCCTCGAACAGCACGTGGGTCTGCACCGGGGGACCGCCCTCGGGTGCGGCCAGGATGGCGGGCTGCATGCCGCCGAAGTCGACGGTGCCGGTGCCGTCGGCCTCGAGCACGAGGCGCACCCCGTTGCCGCCAGAGGTGTCGCC
>DATCYI010000392.1:0-4831 GCA_036570385.1 Acidimicrobiales bacterium
TGGCGCGTGGTTCGAGCCGACGGGCACCTGGCCGACCACAAGGTGCGCGAGCAGTCCCGCCGCCTGCGCGCCGAGGGCGTCGAGGTCGTCGCCGGCCGCGTGCTCGACGCCCTGCCCCACTGAGGCTGCTCAGCGATCGAGCCGAGTGCGTCCTGGTCGGCCCGGGCCTGGTCTGCGCATGCTCACTCTGGCCAAGGCAGGACCGTCAGTCGAGGCCAGAGGGACACGCTGCAAGTCTGCCTCTGCCGAAGCGGCTACGAGGCCGCGGTCCGGTACCTCTCGATCGCAGACTCGGGCACGTGGGCGATCCCCTCTTGCATGACGTAGTCGATCTCCCGGGCGTGGATCAGCGCCAGCAGCTGCTTGGTCGAGATTCCGAGGCGACGGGCGGCCTCAGAGGCTCGCAGGGTGGTCTCATTCATCGGAACCTCCAAACGGATCTTCCCAACCAAACCTACGGCTCGAGGAGGCGGACTGGTCCCCTATGGGGTCAGGTCCGTCGAGGTAGACCGCCACGACATCGCACCCCGCGTAGGTGGTGCTCGATGGTGGTCGCGCGGCGGCGCCTCGTCCGGGGGCGAGCGCACTCGCGATTTCCGAATCGGCGTGGACTGGCGCTCACAACGGGCCTTCGTGCGCCTGAGGCATCACTCCTCGGACGAGACGTCGACGTTGACGCAGTAGGGGCCGCCGGCGGCGTTCGCAGTGCAGAATCGCCATGTGCCGGGTTCCGCCGACTCAGGAACGATGACCATGTCAGGCCCAGCATGGACGAACCCGATGTCTTCACCCGACCACTGCTCCGATCGTGATCGCCAGTCGGGGCCGTCGTCGTTGTAGCCACCGGAGCTAGCGACGACGAAGTAGTGCGGTTCCGACCAGCCGACGCCGTTCCACCTGATCAGGTGCCAGTTCGCTCCACGGTCAAGATCGGTCGGGAAGGTGAGCTCGACCAGATCACCCGGCTCTGCCGCCGATGGCGTGGCCACGATGGGATCGTCGCTGATGGGAGCGGACAGCGACGTGCCCGTGGCGCTCGACGACAGGGTCGTCGGATCATCATCGCCGCAAGCGACGATGGACCACACCACGATGAGGGGCGGGCAGAACCTCCGGGGTCCCATGCCACTTCGACGGTCGGTCTTGGCAGTTGGTTCCCGTGCTGCGCCAGGACACCTAGTCGCTGAGCGGCCACACCTCGACGACTCCGTGGGCGATCGCGCAGGGGGTCTTTGCAGCCAGGTCGACCGCCTCTTCGAGGTCTGCAGCTTCGATCAAGGCGAACCCGGCCACGGGCAGCGGCGCCGACAGGAACGGGCCATCGACTCGTGTGACGCCCGACGCCTCGGGGTTGCGAACCTGCACGGGTCGCCCGGCGATGCCCATCACGGCTCCGGCCGCTCGGAGGCTCGCGTCATGGTCGTGCGCAGCGTCGCGCAGCTCCGACGAGGTGCGTTCGTAGCCGGCGCTGTCGCCGTAGCCAATGGTCACGAATGTCGGCATGGTCACCTCAGGTTGCTGGGGGTCGCTCGGTCCCCGATCGGACTCAGCTGGTGAGACGGCCGCTGAGCGATCGAATCATCGCTGCCGGTCGTCGCCGCTCTGCGAGGGCCCCCGGTTGTCGATGGAGCTCGAGGTCGCGGCGCGACTGCGGGCCTTCAGGCGCTGTCTCAGATCGATCTTCTCTGCGCAGAGCGCAACCAACAACCCCGCAACGACACCAGCGACGGGGACTCTGACCCGAGCGAGACGGATCGCTGATCGAGGCCGCCGCTCCGGTCAAGCTCAGCTCCTACCGGTTGGTGAGACCCGGCGTTGGACCGGCCGCGTTGATGTGGGACGTGCGTGGCATGGTTGTGGCATGGCACGAGAGCGCGTCAGCACGCCGGAGCGGATCGGCCGGCTGAGCGATCTACGGATGGATCAGGTCTGCGCCGCGCTCGCTGTCGCAGTGGACTGCCAGCGCTGACCTGACCGCCGGCCGCGTCCGGTGCTCTGGGCCGTCTACGTTCGTGCGGATTCGGTCGTCCTGGCTCAACCTCGCTCATCTCGTCTTGTCGGCCACGCGCCGAGCCGCCGCCGCGCAGCGTTGGGCGCGCTCGACCGCCTTGGCTGCGACGGATGGCGCGAGGTCGTCGGGCTCGTACTCGGCCTTGGTCTTGAGGGGCAGTAGCCGGCGCAGCTCGCGCTCGACCTCGACGCCATCCGGGCCTGCCTGACGGAGGAGAGCGAGGACCTGGTCGTGGTCCTCGCCGGCGGCTCGCTTGCCGAGGCGAGCGCCGCAGACGGCGTCGGCGGAGTTGATGCCGGCGTGGATGGCGAGGCTCGTGGCGGCGATGTTGCGGCCGGCGTCGAGATCGCTGGTCGCAGCCTCGGCGAACTCCTGCGCCTTGGCGGCGTAGGCGCGGACCTGCGCTGCCGACACCGGCCGTGCGCGGCCGGGCTTAGCCACCACGCAGCGCCCGGAGCTCATCGAGACTCAGCCCGTGCACGACACGGCCGTCACGCCGGATGTCAGCCCACACCTGGGCGCGGCCGGCGAGCTTCGTGGCCGCCTCGTCCGCGCTCACCTCGAGGACCTCGACCGGGTTGCCGGTGAGTCGTCGCACATCGCGGCGCCAGGCTTCTAGGGAAGCCGACCACCTGTCGTCGATCTCGTCATCCTCGTCGACCTCGGAGGGCCGGACGACGACGACGTCGATGTCGCTCTCGGCCTCGGCTGTCCGTCGGGCGAACGATCCGAAGACGATCACGCTCACGGGTGGGTAGGGGAGTGCGCCGGCAAGTCGACCCATCTCATCGAGCACGGTGTCCGTCGAGCGGGCGAGAGCGAGTAGCCCCTGGGAGACGACGTGCTCGGGCACGAGCCGGAACAGTGATGACGGCGGAACCTCTCGGCGTTCGGCGACGCCGAGCGCGACCAGGTCGGGCAGCAACCGGGATGCCTGCGCCTGGCTGATCCCGGCGAGCTGGGCGATGGTCCGCAGGTTCAGCTCAGCCGTGGTCTCGACGAGAACGGCGAGCACCCGTCCCTGGGCGCCTGGCACGATGGCCTCGATGGGTCGGACGAAGTCCACGACGTCAGGCTACCCATTAGCCAGCAAAAATGGAACAATCCTTCCATTCATGCGTGAGACCCACCAGCGGCCGCTCTCCACCACCAGGGATCAGGCGGTTGACCGTAGAGCTGCCTCCAGCACGGCTTGTCCGTCATGGCCGAAGTCTTCCTCAGGACTGGAGGCGGGCCTCTAGCTCGGCTTCGGTCATGGATCCGGGGGGAGCGCCCGATAGCGCGAGCTCGTTGCCGACCTGTTGGAGCATGGCGTTCACCGGGGTGGGCACGCCGTGCAGGCGACCGAGGAGGACGATCTCGCCGTTGAGCTGGTCGACCTCGACGCGGCCCGTGCCGCGGGCGATGCTCTGCCAGGTGGAGCCACCGGATCGTGTGGCCCCGTCGATCGGGAGGATCTTGACCAGGTCGCCCCGGCGAGCGGTCTCCTCGGCTGAGCGGGCTCGGTCGATGCCGGCGGCCTCCATGACCTCGCGGCCCTCGGCGCGGGCTGCCGCGGCCAAGCCGGTGCGCTGGTCGATCTGGCCGCAAGCCGCCTCTAGCGCGTTGGCCAGGTTCATCAAGAGCTTCGCCCACTTGAAGCGCATGACGTCGGGGCGCGCCTCCGAGCTGAACCCGGAGGAGCTGAGAGCGGCGGCGAAGGCCTCGGCGACGTCGTCAACGCCGGTGGGGTAGCGGCCGATGTCGAAGATGCCGGCGATGGGTGCGGAGCTGACCTCCACGACGCCGGGCTCGAGGTGGGCGGCGGGGCACATGACCGGTACGGCGTAGACGCGCTCGAAGCGGCGCAGCGCCTGGCGCTCGTTGTCGACGCCGTTCTGCAGGCACACGATCGGCGTCGAGCGGGGAGCGGCGGCGAGCGAGTCGAGGATCGTGGGCGTGTCCTGGCCCTTCACCGCCAGCAGCACGACGTCGCCCTCGCCGATCCCGGCGGCATCCACGTCGGCGACGACGGGGGCTGGCACCCGCACCTCGCCCTCGGGCGACCTGATGAGCAGGCCATGATCTCGGATGGCGTCGTGGTGCGCGCCGCGAGCGACGAGCATCACATCGTGGCCGTGGTGAGCCAGCCGCCCACCGACCAGACCGCCGATCGCTCCTGCACCGATCACCACGAATCGCATCCCCTGAGCCTCGCGCACAAGGAACCCGCGGCCCCGCGCGCATGGAACCTGCCACTGGCGGTTAGCACTCGGTAGGATCGAGTGCCAGGGAGCGAAGCATGCTTGACGATCGCAAGGCCGCAATCCTCCGGGCCGTGGTGGAGGAGTACATCGACACCGCCCAGCCGGTGGGGTCCGCGCACGTCGTGAAGGCGGCCGACGTGAAGGTGTCCTCGGCCACCGTGCGCAACGACATGGCGACCCTCGAGAACGAGGGCTACCTCCGCCAGCCCCACACCAGCGCCGGGCGGATCCCTACCGAGAAGGGCTACCGGTTCTTCGTCGACCACCTCGGCCAGCCCGCTGCACTGCGACGAACCGACGCTCAGCAGGTGCGGTCGTTCTTCGAGACCACGCACGGCGAGCTCGAGCAGATGCTCGATGACACCTCCCGTCTGCTGGGCGACCTCACCACCTACGCGGGTGTCGTCGTGGGCCCCGCCGCGGCGGAGGCCACCGTGCGCTCGGTGCAGGTCGTGGGCCTCACCCCCTCGATGGCCCTCGCCGTCCTGGTGCTCTCTAGCGGAAGCGTCGAGAAGCACACGATCGACCTCAGCGCGGCGGCTGAGCTCGCCGGCGGCGTGGGCGAGGAGCGCAT
>DATCYI010000393.1:0-5201 GCA_036570385.1 Acidimicrobiales bacterium
GCGGTAGGTGATCAGCCCGGCACCGGCGTTGATCCCGGCGGTGGACGACGTGTTGATGATCGCCCCTCCCCCGTTGTCCTTCATGTGGCGGGCGGCCCGCTGGGCGCCCAGGAGCACGCCGAGCACGTTGATGTCGACCACCCGGTGGAAGTCGCTCAGGTCGTCGTGGAGGAAGCGGGTCATCGAGCTGGCCACACCGGCGTTGTTGGACATCACGTGCAGCCCGCCGAAGTGCCCGACGGTGAAGTCGACCAGCGCCTGCACCTGGTCGGCGTCGGTGACGTCGGTCTGCTGGAACGCCGCGGCGTCGCCGAGCGAGGCGGCCAGCGCCTCTCCGGCTTCGGCGTCGATGTCGGCGATGACGACACGGGCGCCCTCGGCCACGAAGCGCTCGACGCACCCCCGGCCGATGCCGCTGCCGCCTCCCGTGACGATCGCGACCTTGCCTTCGAGCTCAGCCATCGTTGGAACCTCCATGTAGGACCCGAGCGGATAGGTGGCGTTGTGGCTCGGCGAGCCGGGGGCGCTCAGGGCAAGGACGCAGGACGAAGACTGTCACCAGCACAGTCGAGGACGAGGACGCAGCCCTGGGTGTCATCCGGACGGCGAGCCACGGCGTTCACCTGTCCGCTCGGGTCCTAGAGATACAGCTGCGGCGCCGCCGGCGATGTGGCCCCACACGAGGGCCATGCCGATCGTCGTGCCGCCGCCGAAGTAGGCCGGGCCGGCCGGGCTGGCGATGGCGTTGCCGGCGCCGTAGAGCCCGGGGATCGGGCGATCGCGAACGTGCTGCACCTGGCCGTTCAGGTCGACGCGCGGACCGCCGCTGGTGCCGACCGCCCCGAGGTGCACCGGCAGCGCGTAGTAGGGCGGCCGCTCGAGGGTCCCGAGGTTCGGGTGCGGCGCGGTGGGGTCGCCGTGGAAGCGGTCGTAGAGGCTGTCGCCGCGGCCGTAGTCGCGGTCCCGCCCGTCGGCCACGAACCCGTTCCACCGCTGCACCGAGTCGGCCAGGCCCACCGGGTCGATGCCGGCCGCCGCGGCGAGGCCTTCGAGGGTGTCGTGCGCGAGGAGCCACTCGGGGTCGGGCGCACCGGGGCGCACGGTGAGCACCGGGTAGCGATCTCGGTACTGCTTGTCGAACACCACCCAGCACGGCAGGTGCCGGGGCGCCGCGTCGTTGGCGTCGAACGCGAAGAACGCCTTCTGCATGTCGTTGTAGTTGGCCGCCTCGTTCACGAAGCGGTGCCCGAAGCGGTCGACCATGATCGAGTGCGGGGCTGTGCGCTCCACGGCCACGAACCGGGAGAGCTGGCGGCCCTCGTACTCGTCGCCGGGCACGGCGCCGGCGGGGTACCACCAGGCCTCGTTCATGTTGGCGAGGTCGGCGCCCACCTCCATGGCCATCAGCAGGCCGTCGCCCTCGTTGCCCGGCGGGCTCGTGGGGTGGGTCAGCGGGCCGGGCAGGAAGCGCGAGCGCAGCTCGCTGTTCCACTCGTAGCCGCCCGACGCCAGGATGACGGCGCCGGCATCGATGTCGACCCGCCGGCCCTCGCGCTCCACCACCAGGCCGGCGACCGCTCCGTCACGGACGATGAGCTCCAGGGCCCGAGCCTCGAGGATCGGCTCGATGCCCCGCGCCAGGCAGCCCTCGAGCAGACCGCCCACCAGCGACTGCCCGCAGGCGACCAGCCCCTCGGCGACGCGGCGCTTGATCTCGGCGCCGTCGTAGCGCTCCGGTGTGTACGACGGGCTCCAGTCGACTGTGGACTCCTGCAGCGTCAGGGGCAGGCCCAGCACGGGCGCGCGCCGGAGCCGCTTGGCCCAGTCGCCGAGGCGGGCCGTGTCGTACAGCGTCGGCTCGACCATGCGGCCCGTGGGCCGGGCGCCGTCCATCTCCGGGTGGTAGTCGGGCCACGAGATTGCAGCGAAGCGAGCGCCGCTGCGCTTCTCCAGCCCGGCGAGGATGTCGGGCCCCTCGTCGACGAAGCGCGCCAGCTGCTCGGCGTCGGCCCGACCGCCGCTTAGTGCGGTCATGTAGGCGAGTGCCTCCTCGCGCGAGTCGTCGGCGCCGGTTACGTGGTTGCGGGGCATCCACACGCCTCCGCCGGACACCGCGGTGGTGCCGCCGACGGCGCTGGCCCGCTCCATGATCGCCACGGTGGCCCCGGCGTCGTGCGCCGCGAGAGCAGCCGCGAGGGCTGCCGCTCCGCTCCCGACCACCACGACGTCCGCCTCGCTACCGCTCCCCCGAGTCACGTTGACAGATATTACGACATCGAAGTAAACAATGGAACAGGCAATCGGGGGAGGCCACATGACCACCAGTCGCACAGGCGTGCTCACCTATCCCGCCGGAGGCTTCGGAGCACCGAAGGACCGCCGCGGGAACGCTGGCGGTGACGTCGGCCTGCCAGAGGGCACCGAGGTGTTCTCGGCCGACGACCACATCTCGCTGGCCGAGGACATCTTCTACGAGCGCTTCCCGGAGTCGCTCAAGGAGCAGGCTCCGCGCGTGGTCTACGAGGATGGCGCGTGGACGTTGGCCATCGGCGGGAAGACCTTCTTGCCGAAGGAGTTCACCGCCGTGCTGATGCAGTACGACCCGTTGAGCGGGTCGGGCACCAACGACAGCGAGGCTCGCATCTGCGAGCTCGAGTCCGACGGCATCCACCGCGAGCTGGCCTTCCCGAACGCGCTGCTCGGCCTCATGGGCTGGCCCGACAAGGCCGTGCGCGAGCTGTGCTTCCGGGTCTACAACGAGCACATCGCAGAGCTGCAGGAGCGATCCAACGGCCGCTTCTACGGCGTCGGGATGATCAACTGGTGGGACGGCGAGGGCGCCCGCAAGACCCTTGCCGAGATGAAGGATCTGGGGCTCACCACCTTCTGGTTGCCGCTCAAGCCCGGCGCCGGCGACGACGGCAAGCCGATCGACTACAACTCGCCCGCGATGTACCCCGTGTGGGAGGCCATCGAGGAGAGCGGCCTGCCCGTGGCCCACCACATCGGCGAAGCTCCGCTGGCCTCACCGTGCCGCGACAACGGCGTGCTGGTCGGGATGGTGCACAACGTGGCGCCCTTCCGCGAGATGTTCGGCCGCTACATCTTCGGCGGCATCCTCGACCGCCACCCCGGCCTGAAGGTCGGCTGGTTCGAGGGCGGCATCAACTGGGTGCCGGCGGCCATCCAGGACGCCGAGCACATGTACGCGTCGCTGCAGCACATGGCCGATCACAAGATCGACCACGACGTGGCCCACTACTGGCACAACCACATGTACGCCTCGTTCATGGTCGACCCGCTCGGCCTCGAGATGATCGATCGGATCGGCGTCGACAGGGTGATGTGGTCGTCGGACTACCCCCACAACGAGAGCACCTTCGGCTACTCCGAGCAGTCGCTGGCCAGCCTCGTCGAAGCGGTCGGGCCCGACGACGCCGTGAAGCTGGTCAGCACCAACGTGCAGACCTTCCTCGGCCTCGACCGCCGATGACCACGCTGGCGCCTGCGCCCTCCATGCCGGCGGGCATCGACCTGCCGGTCCAGCCCGACCTGGCCCGCATGCGCCGCGAGCGCAGCGCCCGCCTCCGCTCCCTGATGGCCGACAAGGGGATCGACGCCCTCATCCTGCTGTCGAACGCCAACGTCTCCTACGCCACCTCGGCCACGTGGCCGCTGAGCGATGCCGGGCGCGGCAACGTCGAGCGACCGGTCGCCGTGGTGGTCGTGGACGACGAGGTGCCGCACCTGTTCACCCCGTTCGTGGACGACGCCGCGCTCGAGCTCGGCCTCGATGCCGACCACCTGCACGGTCCGACCTACCTCGACGTCGGGGAGGGCGTGGCCGCCTTCGCCGAAGCGCTCCGCCGCCTGCTGCCGGCCGGGGCGACCATCGCCGTCGACGAGATCACCGGCGCCATGCACCGCGACCGCGCCGCGCTGCTCCCCGACTGGCCGCCGCGAGCCGCCAGCGAGGTGATGAGCGCGGCACGCCTGGTGAAGACCGTCGACGAGCTCTCCTGCCTGCGTCACGCGATGTGGATCACAGAGCAGGCCATGGCCGAGGTCCAAGCCGGGCTGCGACCAGGCGCTCGCCAGGTCGACCTCACCGCCACGCTCCTGCACCGCGTGTTCGAGCTCGGCGCCGAGGCCAACGCCCTCGACCCCATCTGGCAGGTCATGCCCAACCACCAGGCCGAGCTGCCCTGGACGGTGCACGGCGGCATCGCCTGCCCGCTGCTCAGCACCGAGCGAGAGCTCGTGGCCGGCGACGTGCTCTGGGTCGACTGCGGCATCGTCCACCACGGCTTCCACTCCGACTTCGGCCGCACGTGGGTGGTGGGCCAGGAGCCGACCGCTCGTCAGCAGGCCCAGTACGCCAGGTGGAACGAGATCAACGACGCGGTGCTGGCCGTGCTGCGCGCCGGAGTGACCGCCTCCGAGATCACCGCCGCGGCCATGGCGGTGTGCGACGGAGACCAGCCGTGGATGCCGCACTTCTACATAGGCCACGGCCTCGGGCTCGACAGCGCCGAGGCGCCCTACGTCGGCACCGACCTGGGCGACGCCTACGACCGACGCCAGGTCCTCGAGGCCGGCACGGTCCTGGTGGTCGAACCGGTCGTGTGGGACGAGGGCCACAGCGGCTACCGATCCGAGAACGTGCTCGTCATCACGGAGGACGGCAGCGTGAACCTCACCGACTACCCGTACGACCCCTATGGCATCTGAACCGACTCCCGACCACCCAGCGCTGCGAGAGGGCCGCCGGGCGCGGCTCTTCGAGGCGATGGATGCCCACGACCTCGACCTGCTCGTGCTCGGTCGGGTCGCCAACATCCGCTACGCGTCGGGCGTGCCCATCCTCTGGAACGCCGGCACCCGTCCCTTCGGTCCTGGCTGCGTGGTCGTGCGCGACACCGAGGAGCTCTACCTCCTCAGCACCTGGGACGAAGGCGTGCCCGAGGAGATCCCCCACGACCACCTCTTCGGGATCACCTGGAACCCGATGAACTTCGTGAGCCTGCTCAAGGACATCGGCGAGCAGGCCAAGCCCCGCCGGGTCGGCACCGACGCCATGTCGCCGCTGTTCTCCCAGCTGATGCCGATGGCGTTCCCCGACGTCGACATCGTCGACGGCAGCGCCGCGCTGCACGAGGCCCGGCGCACGAAGACCGCCGAGGAGGTCGACGCCATCCGCG
>DATCYI010000394.1:0-6472 GCA_036570385.1 Acidimicrobiales bacterium
GGTGGCGGAGACCGGATCGGCGGCGGGTTGGTCGACGCTGACGGCCTCTGCTCCGGGAGCCTCAGCCTCAGCCTCGGCGGTGGTGGGCTCGGGCTGGCTGACGAGCGGGCGCCGGGGCGCTGCGTCGGGGGCGACGAACCCGGTGGGCTCGCCTCCCGTCGTCGGGACCGCCTCGTCGGGGCGATCGGCGCTGGTGTCGTTCTCGTTTGCCATGGGCGCCATCCTCGCCCCTCACCCGCCGTTTGGCACCGCGCGAACGCCCAAGTCTCAGCGACCTCACAGCCGCGCTCAGGGATCTCCCAGGCTCATCGGCCAGACTTTTCGGGAACCAACCGGCCCGCTGCGCCGTAGTACAGGGTGCTCGCTCGAAAAGGCGGTTCCATGGACACCGAATGGATGACCCGCGGCCTGTGCACCAACGTGCCGCCCGCGATCTTCTTCCCCAGTGACGGCGCCGGCGTGGATGTGGCGCGCAAGATCTGCGCCGACTGCCCGGTCCGAGAGGCGTGCCTCGAGCACGCCCTGGCCAACCGGATCGATCACGGGGTGTGGGGTGGCTGCTCCGAGCGGGAGCGCCGCCGGATCCTCAAGCGCCGGCGAGCCGGCCGCATGGCCCCCGTGGGCTGAGACCCGCGGGTTCAGTCAGGCCAGGTCAGGCCTTGGGAGCGCCGGGGTCCTCTTCGTCGCTCGGGTCGCTCAGACCCTTCTTGAACTCGTTCTGCGCCTGTCCCAGGGAGCGGGCCAGCTTCGGCAGCTTGGCGCCACCGAAGAGCACGAGGATCACGACCAGGATGATGAGGAGCTCGCCAGTGCCGAGGCCTGCCATGCGGGTCACGGTACCAGCCTCGACCACGCCGCCGACACGCGCGTCCACCTGCCAGGATCGGCGTCGTGCTGGAGTGCGTCGTCAACATCAGCGAGGGGCGCGACGACGCGCTCGTCGGGCAGATCGCGTCAGCTGCCGGCGATGGCCTGCTCGACGTCCACAGCGACGCTCACCACAACCGGTCGGTGCTGACGCTCGTCGGCGAGGAAGCACCACGCTCCGTGTCGAGGGTCGCCGTCGAGGTGCTCGACATCAGCTCGCACGAGGGGGTGCACCCTCGACTGGGAGTGGTCGACGTCGTGCCCTTCGTCGCGCTGTTCGGTAGCGACCCGGCCGAAGCGCTCGCCGCCCGCGACCGCTTCGCGACCTGGCTGAGCGACGGGCTGGGAGTGCCGTGCTTCCGCTACGGACCCGAGCGCAGCCTGCCCGAGGTTCGCCGCAGGGCCTTCCGCGACCTCGACCCCACCGACGGGCCGACCGAGCCGCACGCCACAGCGGGAGCGACGGCGGTCGGCGCGCGCGACCTGCTGGTCGCCTACAACCTGTGGGTCGAGGCTCCTGGCTTGGACGCGGTGAGGAAGCTCGCCGCTGCGGCTCGTGGCCCGCACCTGAGGGCCTTGGGCCTGGCGGTCGGTGAGCGCTACCAGGTGTCGATGAACCTCATCGACCCCGGCCGGCTCGGCCCAGCCGATGCCTACGACCACGTGAAGCGGCTCGCCGAGGCTGTCGACACGAAGGTCGTGGGAGCCGAGCTGGTGGGGCTGCTGCCGGCTTCGGTCCTCACCGCCACGCCCCGGGAGCGGTGGGCTCAGCTCGACCTGGCCGAGGACCGGACCATCGAAGCCCGCCTGGCCCGGCGCTAGCCGGTCAGGTCGTCAGCGCGCTCAGGCGGTGGCGCCGGCGCGGCGGGCGAGGGCCCGCTCACGGCGGAGACGGCGGCGCTCACGCTCGCTCATCCCGCCCCAGATGCCGAACTTCTCGCCGTTGGTGAGGGCGAACTCGAGGCAGTCCTCCCGCACGACGCAACCGCGGCAGACCTCCTTGGCCTCACGGGTCGACGCCCCGCGCTCCGGGAAGAAGAGGTCGGGGTCGACGCCGAGGCAGTTGGCGTAGTCCTGCCAGGACCGGTCCTCGGCTTCGGTTTCGATGGTTATCGGGATCTGCACGGTGTCCTCCCAAGGGTGGGACGGAGCTCTGGTCGGGCGGTGGGTACCCCGGGCTGCGCTCGGCGGATACCACATCCGTAATTACAATGGTGTGATCTTGACCGCTGGCGCGCCGATGCGCAAGGGGAAGCCCGGAATCTGGGGGTTTTGTCCGACGGCCGGTTGAGCCGAGCTGACCGCGACTATGCGGAGCGGCGGCCTCGGTCGGAGCGCATCGCGCGCTTCTGCTCGATGAAGTCGACGAGCACGTAGTCGCCGAGCGTCTCGGGCGTGGTGAAGAACGCACGGCCGCGGTTCATCTGCGTGAGCTTCTCGATGAAGCTCTTCAGGTACGGCGTGGCGTCGAGCATGAACGTGTTGATCCGGATGTCCTCGCGCGTGCAGCGCGCCACCTCGCGCAGCGTGGCATCGATCGTCTCCTGCACCGGCGGGTAGCTGAAGAAGGGCGCCGACATCCCCTGCTCGAAGTGAGCGGTGGGCTCGCCGTCGGTGATCATGATGATCTGCTTGGTGCCGCTCTGGCGCGCCAGGAGCTGGCGGCTGAGCAGGAACGCGTGCTGCATGTTCGTGCCGTAGACGAAGTCCCACGACACCTCCGGCAGCTCCTCCGGCGTGATGGCGCGCGCGACCTCGCTGAAGCCGACGATGCCGAGGTAGTCGCGCGGGAACTGCATCGAGATGAGCGAGTGGAGCGCCATCGCCACCTTCTTGGCGGCGAGGAAGTTGTCGCGCATCGGCATCGACAGCGACAGGTCGAGCATCAGCACGGTGGAGCTGCGCACCACCTGCTCGGTCTGCTCGATCTCGAAGTCGTCGGGCGTGAGCCGCACGGGCGTGCCGCCACCGGAGCGACGGACGGCGTTGCGCACCGTGCGCTCGATCTGCAGGTTGAACGGGTCGCCGAACTCGTAGGCCTTCGTGTCGTAGGTGCGCTCGTGACCGATGCCGCGGCGCTCCACCTCGTGGCGGCCGAGCTTGTCGCGCGCCAGCTTCGAGAAGAGGTCGGAGAGCGCGTTGCGGCCGATCTTCCGCAGCCCCTGCGGGGTGAGCTCGAGCCGGCCCTCCTTGTTGTTGATGAGCCCGGCCTCCTCGAGCTGCTGGGTGACCTTCGCGAGCTGCTCGAGGCTGCGGGCGGCGTCGTCGCCCAGGAGCTCGCGGGCCCGGTCGATGTCGACCTCCGCCAGGGCGCCGGGGCTCGACGCGCCCCGCATCATCTGCTCGAGCTGGTCGAGGTCGCCGAGCTCGTTGAGCATCGCCGCCGCGTCGGCGAAGCCGAGGGGGTCCTGACCGGAGAAGTCGTAGCGGCGCTCCCATCCCATCTGCGGGAACAGCTCCTGCAGGTGACCGCCGAGCTGGTCCATCTGCCAGCGCAGGTCCATGTCCTCCAGCAGCTGCTCCGACAGCCCCTGCAGCTGAGCGCGCTGCTCGGGGGTCATGGAGTTCAGCAGCGACTGCATGGCGGCCATGCGGGCGGCCATCAGCTCGAGCAGCTCGTCGAGGTCCTGGGGGTTCTCGGGGAAGAAGTCGCCGTAGCGCTCCATGAAGTCCTCGAACGCCGGCTGGGTGTCCTGGCCCGCCTCCTTCATGGCGAGCAGGTTGTTGAGCTCGGCGAGCATGTCCTTCATGCGGGCCATGGCCTCGGGGCTGACGTCAGCCATGGCGCCGGCCATCTGGTCGAAGTAGCTCTGCGTGAGCTCTTGGCGCAGCTGGTCCATCAGCTCGTCGAAGCGCTCGCGGGCCTCGCTGCTGGTGAACTCGTACTGCTGGAGGTCCTTGACCATCCCGGCGAGGTCGGGCGAGAGCATGTCGAGCTGGAGGTTGCGCTCGGCGACCACCTGGTCGGTGATCTCCTGGCGACGCTGGTCGCCCGACTGGCGTGCCTCCTCGGCCAGCTCGTCGAGGCCGGCGCGCTCCATGTCGAGCACCTCGCGCAGGTTCTGCGCGATCTCCTCGTAGACGCCGCCGAGGTCGTGCTGCTCGAGCCGCTCGCGGCGCTGCTGGCGCAGCCGCTCCATGAGGTCGCGCATGCCCATGACCCGCTCGCCGTTGCGGTCCTCGAAGCCCTGCTGCATGAGCCGGCGGAGCGCCGCGTGGAGGTCGCCGTGGTAGAGCAGGTCGTCGGTGATCTCCTCGAGCACCGCCTCGGCGTCGAGGTCGAAGCCGACCTGCGACCCGTCCCACTTGGAGTACCGGAACCGCGGCGTCCTAGTCATCGCAGGCCACGGTATCGACGTTGCGCCGACCGTGTGCTGCCTCCGGCGAAGACGACACCGGCCTTGGCTAGAGCATCCCGTCCCAGACGGCGCGGTCGGCGGCGCCGGGATCGTGGTGCAGCACGCTCGGATGGCCCAGCTCCATCGTCGGGCGGGTGGACGGGTCGTGGGCCGGCCAGTCAGGCAGGCCGTCGTGGTTGGGGTCGCCCGCCGACGCGAAGGTCGCCCACGCGGTGCGGGTCGCCTCGGCCAGCGTCCGCTCCGGCAGGCCGACCTCGCCGACCAGGTTCTCCATCCCGCGCTTGTCGAGCACGTCGAACACGAACGGGATGTCGATGGCGTGGCAGGCGCCGAGCACGCCGCCGAACGCGGTCGAGCGGTGGTTGAACGAGTAGAGCCAGGTGGCGGCGTTGTGCGCCGCCTGGGCGTCGGCCAAGCGCATCGCCGGGATGCGGAACACCTGGTCGGTGACGATGGCGACGAGCACCTGGTCAGGTGTCGCCTCGGGGCGCCCGGCTCGGTAGGTGGCGATCACCTCGTCGGTGCGGCTCGGGTCGGGCAGGGCTCGCTCGACTCGACGCGTCAGCCCGGGTTCGTCGAGCGGGCCGCTGGCCGCTGCGGTCATGACGTGGAACAGCGACCACTCCTCAGCGGTGGTGCCGGTGAGGAGGCGCACGTCGGCGGCCGCTCCTTCGGCGATCGCTTCGAGGGGAGGCCGGGGCAGGAACGTGCCGTCGACGCTCGGCTGGTAGGCGAGCAGGAGGCCACCGTCGTTGCGGGCCGCCTGCTCGGCCGCCACCTGGGCGGCGAGCAGCTGCTCGGTGGTGGCATCGAGCAGCGCCGTCGGGTCGGAGGAGCCGAGGGCGTGCTGCACCGCGGCCGTCACCGCCTCGGCGCTCGACGCGGGGGAGGTGTTGTGGCACGCGCCGCTCTGCGGGATGGCCGCGTGGAAGAGCCCGGCGGCGGCCGGAGTGCCCAGCAAGGTGGCCACGCTCATGCCGCCGGCTGACTCGCCGAAGATCGTCACGGCGTCGGGATCGCCGCCGAAGGAGCCGATGTTGTCGCGCACCCAGCGCAACGCCGCGGTCTGGTCCTTGAGCCCGGAGTTGCCGGCGCCCGCGTAGGCCTCGCCGAGCAGGTGCTCCACCCGCAGGAAGCCGAACGCGCCGAGCCGGTAGTTGATGGTGACCACGACGACGTCGTGGTGGAGCGCGAGCGAGGTGCCGTCGTACCAAGGCGTGCTGCCGCTGCCCGCCGTGAACGCTCCTCCGTGGATCCAGACCATCACGGGCCTCGCTCCGTCGTCGATCGCCGGGGTGAACACGTTGAGCGAGAGCGCGGCTTCGATCTGCTCGCGCGGCTGGGCCCCGAGCATCCGCTCGAGCGGCGACGGCGCCTGCGCGCAGATGGGGCCGAACTCCGTGACGTCGCGCACGCCGTCCCACTCGACGGGCTGAGGCGGAGCGAAGCGCTCAGCGGTGGCGTAGGGGATGTCGCGGAACTGGAGGACGCCGTGGCGCTCGAGGCCGAGCACCGTCCCCCCGGTGGTGGTCGTCTTCACGACGCCGAAACTAGCCCTGCGCAGCTCAGGGAAGGTTCGCGGTGGACAGCGGGTTGAGGAGGACATGCAGATCGAGATCTGGAGCGATGTCGCGTGCCCGTGGTGCTACGTGGGGACGGCCCGCTTCGAGCGAGCGGTCGCTGAGACCGGCCTGGACGTCGACGTGGTCTACCGATCCTTCGAGCTCGACCCGTCCGTGCCGCGAGGCGAGGAGGGGCCGCCGCTCGTCGACTACCTCGCCAAGAAGTTCGGCGACGCCGACCGCGTCCGTGCCGCGCACGCCCGCCTCGAGGAGGCGGCGTCAGAGCTCGACATCGAGTTCGGCTGGTCGAAGATGCGCCGAGCCAACACGTTCGACGCCCATCGCCTGCTCGCGTGGGCGCTGCGCACCGGCGGCGCCGAGCAGCAGCGAGCGCTGAAGAAGGCGCTCCTCAAGGCGTACTTCACCGACGGTTCCGACGTCACCGACGCCGCGGTGCTGGCCGAACTCGCCGAGGGCGTGGGACTCGATAGGGCCGGCGCCGAGGAGCTGCTCGCGTCCGACGACGAGGCGCAGCACGTCCGCAGCGAGCGAGAGACGGCTCACGGCATGGGCATCAACGCGGTGCCGACGTTCATCGTCGAGGGCCAGTGGATGCTCCAGGGCGCGCTCGAGACCGACAAGTGGGTCCGCGCCCTCACCCACATCTCCGCCGAGCTCGACGCC
>DATCYI010000395.1:0-4710 GCA_036570385.1 Acidimicrobiales bacterium
TGCAGCGCTTCGCCACCGGCGTGGACCCCGTGACCTACACCGACACCGTCACCTACACCGATCCGGGCCGGATCCTCCAGGCCCAGCGCATCGAGGTGGCCGGCCAGGTGACGGACCTGCGCGACCCCGAGGTCACGACGTCGCTCCTGCGCCTGCGCCCCGATGGGCTCTCGCTCCAGGCCCTCGCCAGCGGCCCCGGCGAAGACGCCGACGACGGCGGCCTCATCGGCCTCGCCCTCAACGCGACTTGTTGAAACGCCCAAGATCTGTGGGCGCACAGGCACGCAATGCGTGCTCTGGCGCCCACAGATCTTGGAGATTGCGGGGGCGTCAGGTGCCGGTGAGGCGGTCGACCACGGGGGCGAAGGCGTCGAGCTGGTCGGCGGACATCCCGAGGTAGGAGATGCCCCAGCGCTCGCGGCGCTCCTGGAGCTGGTCGCAGATCTGCTCGACGGTGCCGATGAGGGCGTGCGGGGTGGTGGACGCCTCGTCGGGGGTGAGGCCGAACGCAGGGGCCAGCTCGTCGATCACGCCGTCGCGATCGTCGGTCACCATCGCCAGGTGGATGCGCACCTGCAGCTCGAGGTCGTCGAAGCGGGCGCCCGCTGCCTCGCGGATCCAGGCGAGCTTGCGGTCGGTCGCATCGGGCGTGCCGTCGGGGAAGGCCCGCTCGTCGATGACGCCGGCGCGCAGGTTCACGTTGATGGCCACGATGTCGGCCTCGCGGGCCGCGAGCTGCAGCACGCGCCGGCCGCCGCCGCCGATCACAAGCGGCGGCCCACCGAGGGTGGCCGGCTTGGGACGGCCGTCGAGACCATCGATGCGGTAGTGCTCGCCCTCGAACGAGCACGGGCCGTCGTCCCACAGGCCCCTCAGCACGGCGAGCGACTCGGTCAGGCGGTCGACGCGAACCCCGGCTCGCTCCATGGGGATGCCGGCGGCCTCGTAGTCGGAGGTCATCCAGCCGGCGCCGATCCCGAGCTCGAGGCGGCCGCCGGAGAGCAGGTCGATCGTCGCCGCCTCCTTGGCCACCAGCACCGGGTGCCGGTAGTCGTTGGCGAGCACCATGGTGCCGAGCCGCAGGGTGCTCGTGGCGTCGGCGGCGGCCATCAGGCCGGGGATCGGCGCCAGGGCCTCGTCGAGGTGGTCGGCGATGGTGAGCGTCGACCAGCCGAGCCCCTCGACCTTGCGAGCCATCTCCGCCCAACCAACCGGGTCGACCGGGCCTTTGCACTGGATGCCGAAGCGGAAGGGGTGAGCTGACACCAGGGCAGTCTGCCCCGCTACCGTGCGCCGCCATGGCCGTGCTGGGGGACTACGAGACAGAGCGCTTCACGTGGGCCGGGAAGACCCGCGACGTGTACCGGCGGGGAAGCGGCCCAGCGGTGATCGTGATCGCGGAGATGCCGGGGATCACGCCGTCGGTGGTCGCCTTCGCGGACCGCGTGGTGGAGCTGGGCTGCACAGCGGTGCTGCCTCACCTCTTCGGCGTCCCGGGCGCCGAGCCGGGGCCGGCGATGATGGCGCGGGCCATCGGTCCGGCCTGCGTGTCGCGGGAGTTCGGGGCGTGGGCCACCGGCCGAACCAGCCCGGTCGTGGGCTGGTGCAAGGCACTGGCCCGCCAGGAGCACGGGCGCTGCGGCGGACCCGGCGTCGGGGTGGTCGGCATGTGCTTCACCGGCAACTTCGCGCTGGCGATGCTCCCCGACGAGTCGGTGGTGGCGCCTGTGATGAGCCAGCCGTCGCTGCCCCTGGGCGTCACCGCGAAAGCGCGTCGCGGCCTCTACCTCAGCGACGACGACCTCGGCCGGGTGCAGCGGCGCATGGCCGATGAGCCGGAGCTGTGCGTCCTCGGCCTGCGCTTCACCGGCGACAAGCTCGTGCCGCGGGAGCGGTTCGAGCACCTGCGCGAAGCCCTCGGCGATCGCTTCGTAGCGGTCGAGATCGACTCCTCGCGCGGCAACCCCCATGGCATCCCCGCGATCGCTCACTCGGTGCTGACGGAGCACCTCGTGGACGAGCCGGGGCATCCCACCCGCGACGCTCTCGAGCAGGTCCTCGACCTGTTTCGCAGCAAGCTCCTGGCCGCTTGACCGCCTGACGGCGTCGTCCGGCGCTACCCGATCTGCTGCTCGGTGCCGGCCCCAGCGGCTGCCCCGACAGAGCCGGCGCGCTGGCGGCGCACGTGGCTGCGGGCGTGCTCGAGCGCATCGGGGAGGTCGTCGAAGAGGTGCTTCTGGTGAGCCAGCCGGGCCAGCGCACCGGTGGCCTCGAGCACCCGCAGGTGCTCGGGCCGAGGACCCTTGAGCAGCACGGTGATGCCCCGATCCTCCAGCTCCGCCACGATCTCGCCGAGGGCCTGCGCGCCGGTGGCGTCGAGCACCTGCACGTCGGGGAGTCGCAGCACGACGACGCGGGCATCGGTCACCGCGGTCAGCTCGGTGAGGAAGCGCTGGGCGGCCCCGAAGAACAGCGCCCCGTCGAGCCGGTAGCTGAGGATCCCGGAGTCGAGCAGCTCGTCGGACGTCGCCCGGTCGAGCTCCGGGACCGGCTCGGGGGTGGCCGAGGCCGTGCGGGCGACGTTGCGCAGGGCCAGGCCGGCCGCCACCGCGATGCCGATCTCCACCGCCACGATCAGGTCGAGGACGATCGTGGCGGCCGCGGTCACGATCAGCACGACGGCATCGGAGCGCGTGGACCGCAGCACCGCTCGGACGCTGTGCACCTCGACCATGCGGGCCGCGGTCACCACGAGCACGCCGGCCAGCGCAGCGAGCGGGATCCGTCCCACGAGCTCGCCGGCGAACAGCACGACGAGGACGAGCGCAGTCGCATGCACCATGGAGGCGACGCGGGTGCGGGCCCCGCTGCGGACGTTGACGGCGGTGCGGGCGATGGCCCCGGTGGCGGGCATCCCACCGAACAGCGGCGCGGCCACGTTGGCCAGCCCCTGCCCGAAGAGCTCGCGGTCGGGGTCATGACGGCGACCGTCGGCCATGCCGTCGGCCACCTTCGCCGACAGGAGGCTCTCCAGCGCGGCGAGGATCGCCACGGCGAAGGCGGCCGAGAAGAGGCTGCTGACCTGGTCGGCCGCCAACGAGGGCAGGGCAGGCGCCGGGAGCGAGCCGGGGAGGGCGCCGATGCGGGCCACGTCGAGGTCGGCGAGCTCAGTGAGGACGGTGGCGACGGCCACCGCGAGGAGCGAGGCCGGCAGCGCCCGGTGCAGGCGGGGAGCCAGCACCATCACGGCCGCGACCAGCACCACGATGCCGACTGCTGCGGCCTGTCCGTCGCCGAAGGCATCGCCGACCGCCCGCAACGCCACCAGCGCGGTGTTCTCGCCTTCCGGGGTGGCGACCCCGAGGGCCGACGGGACCTGCTGGAGGAAGATGATGACGGCGATGCCCACCGTGAAGCCCTCGATTACCGGCCAGGGGACGTAGGCCAGGTAGCGGCCGAGGCGCAGCAGGGCGGCGATCACGACCAGCAGCCCGGCGAGGATGCTGACCACCACCACTCCGTCGGGGCCGTGCTCGGCGACCACCGGCACCAGGACCACCGTCATCGCACCGGTCGGTCCCGACACCTGCACGTCGGAGCCGCCGAAGAGCGCGGCCACGAACCCGGCCACGATCGCGGTGATCAGCCCGGCCTCCGCGCCGAGCCCCGTGGTGATGCCGAAGGCCAGGGCGAGGGGGAGGGCGACGACCGCGACCGTGAGCCCTGCGACGACGTCGCCACGCCAGGAGGTGGCCAGCCCGGAGTAGTCCTCCCGGCGGGGGAGGAGGCGGCCGAGCGCCGTGACCGCGGTCGCCGGGCTCACGACGACTCGGCCTGGCGCAGGTCGGCGAGGAGGGACTGGTTCTGGACGAGCGAGGAGATCAGCAGGCGCTTGGCGACCGCCAGGAGCTCGGCCAGGATCGGATCGGTGAGCGAGTAGATGACCGAGGCGCCCTCCTTGCGGGTGCTGACCAGCCCGGCCCGGCGCAGGATGCCCAGCTGCTGGGACAGGTGGGAGCTCTCGATGCCGACCAGCGGCTGCATGTCGCCCACCGAGCTCTCGCCGTCGGAGAGCACCTCGAGCACTCTGATGCGCGCCGGGTGGCCGAGCGACTTGAACAGCTCGGCCTTGACCTCGGTGACCGGGGCGCTCAGCGCCGCTTGCAGATCGCGCTCAGCCATCGGTGGCGGTTTCTGAGGATCTCATGACCTGACGATATCATCAGATTCTCACAACCGCCTCACCCGGGCCTGGCCGGCGGCAGATCTTGCGGTGGGGCCGCTCAGGCCAGCGGGCGGCCGAAGGGGAGCTCGTCCTGCCAGGTGCGCAGGTGCTCCTCAGCCTTGAGGGCCGCGGCCATCCACATCCCGGTGCCCTCCCCGGCGAGCGCGGCGACGGCAGCCTTCACCCGCTCGAGCGGGTCGCCTCCGTCGGGGTCGCAGGCGGCGAGGAGCGAAGCGGCGGTCGAGAGGAAGTCGGGGACCACCACCACCCCGGCTCGACCGAGCACCGCGAGGGCTCGGGCCGTGACGGGCACGGGGGTTAGCGCCACGACGGTGGTCGCCTTCACGGTGGCGGCGATGTCGTGCTCCAGCACCCCGGACTTGCCGGCGACGACCAGCACGTCGCAGTCGCTGTCGAGGCCGCCGGCCTCCGCGGTGGCGCCCGCGGCACCGGGGGCGCTGAGGGCGGCGTCGGCTGCTGGACCG